>CAMYOI010000616.1:1402-4116 GCA_947259955.1 uncultured Gammaproteobacteria bacterium | reverse complement strand
GGGCGAAGCGGCGCTGGAGTTGCTGAGCGAGCAGGAGGGTCGATAGCGGTGGCGCAAAAGTCGATGTCGCTGACCGAGACGCCCCACCCGATCACGTTGAAGTAATCGAGGTGGTTATCCCTGCACCACGACCCCTCGCACACTGCAAGCGTCGGCGACCAGTTTATAGGCACGTGCACCGCAGACGATATCGATGCATTCGCGTTTCGCCGGTGTAGTCCACGCCTCGATCAAGCCCGGACTGCGCTCTAACCGCTCCTCAGCCATGTCGTTTGATCCAGGACTCCAGGTCCTGGCGAGGGATTACATCGAGGATACGCAATGACTTGCTCGGCTGCCAGTACACGATCATGCGGTAGTCACGGCTGATTCGGATGCGATAGTGTTCCGGCAGGCGCTTGATCGGCCGGGTCTGCCGCCAGACCGCATCCTCGTGGGCGGCAAAACGTCCGGCCGCCAGTATTGCCTTGGCGGCGAGGTTGGGCGGGAGGGAATCGCAGATCTTCCTGAAAGCGTCCGTATACTCCGGCACGGTGGGCTTGCCCGAGGGTTCTACGACGACTACCTCATCTTCGGAACCTGCTCGTTCCGCCGGCGCATTTCGCGTCAACAACTCTGAGAGCTTCTTACGCTCCTCAGCCAGCATCTTTCGCAGTTGACCACGCTGTTCCTGCTGCTCGCCGATTTCCGCTTTCAGACCCGTCACCTGCAGGCGCAGCCGTTGCAGGGTCTCCTCCCTGTCTTGATTACCGGTGCCTTCCAGGGCGTGCACTCCGGCCTTGTCTTTTCGGCTCGGCGCAGGGGCCTTTTCTGGCTTCCTTCCGAATTCATTGACCCTTTGTTCCATGTCACGCAGGGCCTGCTTCTTTTCGGCGAGGGCGGTGCGGGCCACCTCAAGCCTGGTGGAAAGCCGCTTGACCTCCTCGTTCTCGGCCTCCGCCTTTTCCTTGAGGTGGGTTCGGTCTTCGATCCAGTCGAACAGCGACTCCGCCGGGTCGTTCCATGGCTCGAGATCCAGATCGAGACGGGTGTCACGGATGATGTCCAGCAACACCTCGTTGTCCAGGTGACGATCCGGATTACTCACTATCGCGGCACGCGCGAGGACAATTGCCAGAGCAGGATAGAGCGGAGCGCAGTCGTAAACGAGACGGATAAGCGGCTCGTCTCCTTCGACCTCTTCGTCCAGGGCTCCGGACACGGATTTGCGGCAATCGTGTTCCAGCGGGCCGAATTGCTCTGGATTCTCCAGCAGGTCGAAGCGGAACTGGATCGCATGGGGCCGATACCACGTGTACTCCTTACAGTGGTCCCTTATCCTGCGTGCAAGTTCGAGGTCGCCCGCCTCCAGGACCCGCTCGATGAGATCTTCGAAATGGCCGGTATCGAATTCATGCTTGCCCGGGCGCTTTTCGCACTCCACGAGCATATCGAACGCGAGCTCCCGCAGGCCATATTCCAATGCACACTGGTAACCGGTAAGAAGCTGGTTTTCGCTCAGTTCCGACGGCCGCAGCCTTTTCAACTCGTAGGCCCGCATGTTGTAGATGACATCCGGATCGTCGACAAGGCCGGGTTTGCTCTTCAATTCACTCCGGGTCGCACCGGCGTACTGGGAGGCGTCTCGCAACAACTCCTGATCCTTGGCGTAACAACACTTCTTGTACTTGCTGCCGCTGCCGCAATGACAGGGATTATTGCGTCCGAGCTTGGCGATCGGGCGCCGCACCGTGTAATCGCCTCCGACTATTGTTCGGGGCCTGTGTTCGGGAAGGAGGTCCGAGATCCGGAATTCAATCCAGCTGGGGGTATGGGGCTGCACGTGGTTTGGGGCTCGTTCCAAAATCTGCAGCGATCGCTCGACCAGGATCTTGCAGTGGAGCGGCAACGGGCTATGCTGCTGCTTTAACAACACCTTCCGCACCGGCTGCGGGTCCAGATCGAATTTAACGGTTAGCTCGGCCGCCAGATGGGTGGCGTAGAGCTTCCGCTCCACCGATAACTCCTCTGCGACACTCACGGCTAGCAACGGTTGGACGGCGCTCTCGTCCTGCAGTGCGAAACAGGGCGCGGTATCGAGTATGTCCTCGCACACGTCGATACAGCGGCAGAGAACCGTGGGATCGAGCTTCACACCATTGAGCGCACAGGCCTGCAACAACCGGCTCATTGCCCGGTCTTCTCCATCCTCGGCGAATCCCAGGAGGAATGACTCGATCCGTTCAGCGGATAGGTGAGCGAGCCGGCCGGCAAGTTCTCGGACGTCCGCCAGACAGGCGTCAGCGGAGTGAATCGAATCCAGCATTTCTTGCGTAACGTCATTCAATAGCGCATTCCGAGTGCACGTGTGAATGGTGCAGGATATCGTCAGCGAGTTTGATTAACAACAGACCCGAAATTCCGATGGACTGCCGCGCCGCTGCGCAATGATGTGTAATCATGAATTCTTCGAGGGTCAACTCGTCGCAACGCTAGTGTACTGTTACAAGAATAGCTTTCCATATGTCTCCTGGGGGGGTTCGTCTTCTGCTGGGCACTGGATTCGTGACTGGATCGTCACATCGCCACGTTCCTCTTGATGACGACTGCGGGCATTGCGAGCGCAGCGAAGCAATCCGGTAGAACACGCTATTTACATCTGCTGGCACTCAAACACACAGCCAATCGTGAGACAGTACATTAGTGATACACCACCGTGGTATATTTTTCGAATG
>CAMYOI010000616.1:0-1289 GCA_947259955.1 uncultured Gammaproteobacteria bacterium | reverse complement strand
TCCCGGAGAAGAAATTGCAAGCACGTGGCCGCCGTGCTGCTGCGTGCGTTGGAAAACGAACAGGGAACGAGCGGTGATGTGCCGGTTCGAGCGCTGCCTGATACTGCCGGGGCCGCGGCCACGGACGACAACTATCCCGCCAAAGTTCGGCTGCGCCTGCTGTATCAGTTGTTTCCCGACCCGGGAAACGGTTGCGGAATCACGGTGGAGACGGCCAGCGCCCGGTTGTTGAAGTCGGGGGAATTCGGCAGCCGAAGGGAATACCAGCCGGGTTGGGCGGCACGTGGTATACCGCCGCGTTTCCTGCTTCGCATCGATCGAAAATTGCTGGCCGCACTGGAAGCTTCAGCGGTGGACTCGAAAACGAACATACACCGGCTGCGCGGCGCCGGCGGCGGCGATCTGCTCGCCAGAATGCTCGGGACGGGGCGCTGTCTGTTGGGCGAAGGCGAGTCCACGCTGCAGCGTGGACCGGACCGCCGCTGTACGCTCGCCTGGGGTATCGACGACAGCGGCCACCAGTACCCTGAATTCCGATCCGAACCGGCAGCGCCCTTTGTTTTTCTGCTGGGATCGCCCTGGTATATCGATCCCGTCTCCGGGGAGTGTGGCAGACTGGATACGGACCTGCCGGGCAAGCTGCTCAATGAAATGTTTCAACAACCCCGTATTGCTCCGGACCGCGGAAAGCATTTCCACGCAGCACTGGCAAAGCGCTATCCAGGCGTGGATTTACCATCGTTGCGTGACATCGTAATCGAAGAGCGGCCGCCACTGCGGCCGGTTCCCTGCCTGCTGTTCTGCTCGCAGACTATCGACGTTCCATGGATCGGGGATGTGGAGACGGACCTGGCCAGATTGAGTTTTGATTATGCCGGCGTACGCCTGGGCAGTCAGCAGCCGTCCCAGGTGCTGGTTGGCGACCGGGTGTTGAAGATTCGACGCGCCCTGGATTTCGAGGAACGGTGTGCAGATCAACTCATCGAAGCCGGGCTCGAGTGGAATGGCCTGTGGGACGGTGACGGCAGTAGCGATTGTTTCGTTGTCGACGGCGATCCCGAGGCCTGGTTCGACTTTCAGGCCGATACCCTGCCCCGTTTACGTCGGCGGGGCTGGCGCATCGAGTTCGACGACAGCTTTAACTACCGCCTGGCCGAAGTGGAACAGTGGTACGGCAATATCGATGCGCATGACGGGAATACTTGGTTCCACACCAGTTTGGGCGTACGGGTTGCGGGCGAGCTGATCAATTTGCTGCCACCGCTGGTGGCGTTGTTGCGGGAGTTCCC
>CAMYOI010000615.1 GCA_947259955.1 uncultured Gammaproteobacteria bacterium | reverse complement strand
CTGGGAAATATCATTTTCAGGTATATTGATGTTTATTTGAGATATCAGATTGCCTGGTAATTGGAGGCGCCGGCGTCTTAATTACTTTATGCTGCGCATATTTATTTTTTTATATCTTTAACTTCAGACATCGTTTTTCATAAGCAGTTAGTAGCCATTTTTTTTGACACAGTTTATTTCAACGGCGAGTCGCCCACTTCAATGACCAGTGACTTGCCGGCTGGCGTTAGCGCCCCTAAGGCGGTTAATTTTCGACAAAACTGTTCTTGGGCCGCCCGGCGGCTGGGCTGTTCAAGAGGCTCAAGGCGCACCGTGACGTTGTGCTTTTCACTTTTCACCCAGCCTTGACTGTTGGTTATAGCGTAGAACAAATCGACGTATTCATTTTTATTCTCATAAAACGGCAGTAGCCACTCGACCATTTGCTTGCGGGCATTCCAAACCGAACTGGTTACAAAATCAAACAAATTCTTACTCTCATTGCAGATTCGCTTAAAACTGCGGTAGTCTTCCAGTGAGGTTATATCGATCTTTTCAGGAGTTTGTTTTATCTGCCGTTTCAGCTCGGCAATTTCAGCTTCTTGATCCTCTATCTTGTGCTTTAAGCGATGATGAACGCTGTTTTGGCGAATACTGCCGTCTTTATTAAAAACTTCTTTGCTCTTTGAAAATTTTTTGTAGCTCTTATTCAGCTGCGTTTTCAACCGTGATAACTGCCCCTGCTTTTGCTTGTACTGGGGGTTGGTAATTTCCTGCTTTTCACTGTCAACCATTTCAAATCCTGGTTGATAGTGCAGCGGATGTTTATCAACCAAATGCTTGAAGGTGTTTTCCGAAGCTCCCCAGCGGCTTAAAATCGCCATCGCACAGTCTTTTGTGCTCAGCTTATCGGCTGGTACACCGGCCAGCGCACTGGTTCTGCGGTTGCTGCTTACATTCCAGATGTAAATGCGCCTTAATGTAAATTTTTTGCCACTGCCATCTTCAAGTTTGTAAGTAAAGGTTTTTTCACCTTCAAAAATGCGATACGTCTTGGCGTTAAACTCAAAGGACTCAGTGAACATTTCGGGGGTAAAAGCGTCGAGTTTGTGAGTATCAATATACTTCTCCCAGGTCACAAAACAGACCTGGTTTTCAAGCAGGCTATGGAAAAACTCACTTCCATAACCTTCACGGTCGAAAACCTGCACCGGTGCCTCTATTAACTCATCTTGCCACCGCTTGTTCAAGTACAAAATGTAGCCGCGCAGATCGCCTTTGCCTTCCTGGATCTCAAAGTCCACAATACGGCCACTGCTGTCACAGGTTACCAGGTTGGTGCGACCCGCTACTGGCATGCGCCGCTGGGTACTGTAACCCGAGTGCACCTTCTCCTTGCCGGTGTAGGGCAGAAGATGCCCGTCGGTAAACCACAACCACATGCCAACAAGGCCGGCGCGCAACTGATGGCGGAAAAAGTCCTTAAGCAACCGGGTCGATATTTTTTTCTCGGATACCTCATAAAGCCATTGGCGCACCCTGAGCTTGGAGGGCACACGGCTGATCCCCAGCACCAGCCCGGCTTCGTGCTTACGAATGTTTTTAAGCTGTTCAATGGAGCGGATATTGTAGGCGGCCATCAAAACAAATACCATAAAGAGCTTGTACTTATCCCCACAATATTCCATGACCAGCTTCAGCCATTTGTTTTGCGTAATCAAAGCGATCAGGTACATAAATACACCGGCATAGCGAGTGGCTTTCCAGTTATGTTCTTCACTGAAGGGCTGATCTTGCGCAGCTACTGGCACCGTGGTTAAAGGCAGCTCAAGCTGACTGTTGGCAGCTTCACGCTGCTGTTTGTGGATCTGTTCCACCTGCCTTGCTTTGTTGCCGGTCGATCGGCGGCTGGCACGTCGCCGGCGCTGCTCGCGAAGGCTTTTGCTTCTCGATGGCGAGTAGTTGTGAATTAACCCCTCGAGACCAAAATACTTCTTGATTTCAACATAATTATGCACCGTCTGGCGGGTGATACCAAGTGCTGCCGCCAGTGCCTTTTTCTCGGCGCCCATCTCAACGGCTTCGACAACTAATAGCTTTTTGGCCACCTTATCGGAAAGCTCAATGATTTTTACCAGCGTGTCGTTATGATAAAGAGCAGCCTTTGAAGGCGAACTATCACTAAATTTAAGATAGAGCCGATAGCCGATAGGCTTTATATTTTCATCCTGCGGCTCAGCGTCTCTATATAAAGCGCTTTGTTTCATGATAACCTCGTTGCCACTGATTCGCTAAACACATGGTTACCATGGAAAAATAAATTATTCAATAATTATTAACACAATAATATTTAAATTAAAATTTATTTAAATGCTTACGAATATGAGTGTCAAATTAATTTGCGAAATCGTCGCTATCCTGTATAATTAACCTTTCTTGCGACAATGGAAATTGCTGATTTCCGAGATCTGTATTTTGGATTACTTGACCAAATTTATAACAAATTGATGTCCGAGCGTAAGGTTTTATTGAGGCACGAAATGTAAAACTTTGCCCCTTATGTAGATTCGGCAGGGGAAATTCACAATGGCCAAGGGTTTTATATTTGTTCAGCAAAACTAAAATACAAGGGTTCCTTTTTTTGGTGGATTTGAAAGTGTAATCCGCACACTGCGGTAAACAACGCCCGGTTCGAATGTATACAAAATTTTTAAGGTTAAAAAATGGTTGAATATG
>CAMYOI010000614.1 GCA_947259955.1 uncultured Gammaproteobacteria bacterium | reverse complement strand
TACTGCAGGGATCGTCTTTATCTCCGGCCGTCGACCCTGAAGCTGCGGATAAGAGAACTCGCGATATTTCTCGCCTTCCTTCGAACGAGGGATATCAAGAGCCTGGACCAGCTACAAGCAGCTGACTTGACTGCATTCGTTGCGTTCCGCCCGCGTCTGAAGCCCAAGACCCTCTCCCGGATCGTCTCCGACGTTCGATCGTTCCTGCGATTTCTTACGCTGCGAGGGATCCTGCATCGGGATCTCGCTCATGTAATGCCGACAATCCGGGTACCCCGAGATGCCGCCATCCCTTCGGTCTGGGATACGGAGCTTGTTGTCAGGCTCCTCGCGGTCGTCGACCGTAGTTCACCGAGGGGGAAACGCGATTATGCAATTCTCTTACTCGCGTGTCGTCTGGGACTGCGGGCGGGGAATATCCGAGCGCTCACCCTCGATAACTTCAACTGGGAAGCAGACCTTATCGAGATCACGCAATCGAAGACCGGTACGCCGCTGCAGTTGCCGCTGACCGAAGAAGTCGGCGAGGCGCTGATTGACTATTTGAGATCCGGACGCCCGCAGACAAACTACCGCGAGGTGTTCCTCACGTTGAATCCGCCTTTTGCGCCGTTCGCCGAGAACAACCGCCTCTATCACATCGTCACGTACTGGAGGCAACTCGCGGGGATCCAGTTTCGTTCCCGTCAGCACAGCGGACTGCACTCACTGCGCCATACCCTGGCAACCCAACTTCTCCAGGCGGAAACACCTTTTCGCGTCATATCCGAGATCCTCGGTCACGTCACGACGCCATCGACGTTGATCTACGCCAAGGCCGATGTCGAAGCCTTACGTGGCGCGGCTCTGGACACCGAGGAGGTTTGTGATGTCCGCCGATGAGAAAGTGCAGTTTCACAGCGTTCTCGGACCACTCATGGGCCGGTTTGTAGAGGAAAAACGAGCTTGTGGTTATCGCTATCGTTCTAGCGCCCGGCTACTTGCTTGTTTCGACCGCTTCTTGTTCAACGAAGCAGTGCCACCGGAGGAGCTACCGAAGTCCATCACCCAAAAGTGGCTCGCCAAGCAGCCCCACGAGACTGCGGCAACACAGCAAAGTCGGATCTCTATCGTTCGCCAGTTCACCGAGTTCATGTGTCGGCAGGGGTACCGAGCCGACGTGCCAGACCGCTCGCTGGGGCCAAAACGCACGGCCAGCTTCTCACCGCGCATCCTGACCCATACAGAGGTCGAGCAGCTATTATCCGCGATTGACCAGCTTGCACCGACCGCGCGTTCCCCGATGCGCCACCTCATCATGCCCGAGGTCTTTCGCCTCTTGTATGGCTGCGGCTTCCGGCTCAGCGAGGTACTGCGGTTGCGGGTCGCCGATGTTGATCTCGAGCGCGGCGTCCTGACGGTGCGACAGGGCAAGTTCGGCAAGGACCGTCTGGTTCCTCCCGCGTTGCCGTTGGTGTTGCGACTGCAGAGCTACGCCGCTCGCTTCGGAACCCGCCCGCCGAATGCGTACTTCTTCCCGTCGTACCATGGCGGGCCGTGGTCGATTCGAACCGTTTATCATCTATTCCGCGAGCTACTGCTCAAGTGTGGCATCCCACATGCCGGGCGAAGCAACGGCCCGCGCGTTCACGACGTTCGACACACATTTGCCGTTCATAGCCTGCTGCGTTGGTACCGCGAGGGCGCGGACCTCGATGCCAAGCTGCCGGTGCTGGCGACTTATCTGGGGCATCAGTCGCTTGCAGGCACTCGGCATTATCTGCATCTGACTGCCGAGCTGTTCCCGGAGGTGACGGTGCGTACCAACGCCGCGTTCGGCGATGTCATTCCGCAGAGGGTCGCGTCATGAAACCGACCGATTTCTCCATCCACGTCACGAACTTCCTTACCCACTACCTCGCGGCGCAGCGCAACCTCAGCCCCAACACCATCAAAGCCTATCGCGACGTATTCACTCTGCTACTGCGGTTTTGTCGCGACGTTCGCGGGTTAGCGCTCGAGCGATTGTCTCTCGCTCAGATCGACGTCTCGCTAGTCGAGGCGTTCCTTGATCACCTAGGCAACGACCGGCACTGCTCGATCCCAACGCAAAATCATCGCCTCGCCACATTGCATGCGTTCTTCCGCTATGTGCAATCGGAAGTGCCCGAGCGTTTGCTGCAGTGCCAGCAGATCCTGGCCATTCCCCTAAGACGCCATGCGCGCCCCATCGTTGGTTATCTCTCTAAAGAACGACTAGTGGAGGTCCTCGCGTGTCCGGATCTGAGGACACCCCTGGGCCGCAGAGACGCGGTCTTGCTGAGCGTACTCTACGACACGGGCGCACGTGTGCAGGAACTGATCGAGCTAACCGTTGGTGATGTACGTCTTGATTCGCCTGCACAGGTCCGTCTCATGGGCAAAGGGCGCAAGATGCGAGCCATCCCGTTAATGGATGCCACGGTGGCAATCCTGCGGGACCATCTCCACGAGACTGGCATGAACCGTCCTGAACACTTTGATCAGCCGCTCTTCCAAAACCGCCGAAGCGAACGATTGTCACGCTCGGGCGTGCGATACATCCTGAGGAAGTATGTTGAGAAAGTGCGTAACGTCCATCCGGATTTCACTCAACCAGTGAGCCCCCATTCCCTTCGCCACACCAAGGGAATGCACCTACTGCAGGCCGGCATCTCGCTCGAGATCATCCGCGACTTTCTCGGCCACGCGGACGCGAA
>CAMYOI010000613.1 GCA_947259955.1 uncultured Gammaproteobacteria bacterium | reverse complement strand
CCTGCTGCTCATCGAGCAGTTGAAAGCCAAGAAAAAAGAACTAACTTTCTTGGCCCACCACGATCCGTTGACCCACCTCTATAATCGGCGGGCGCTCCTGGACCGGATCGATAAATTACTGACATCCGCAAAAGCAGGGGACCGATTCGCGACGATTTGGTTCATAGACCTCGACAGATTCAAACTCTATAACGATAGATACGGTCATATCGCCGGCGACCAGTTGCTACGACGGGTTGCGGGGTTCATTAGCCTTTTCGCTTCGCGGGGAAAACATTTCGCTGCCCGTTTAGGCGGGGATGAATTTGTGATTGTGTTCAACGACATAGCCGCCAAAACCACGGTTCAAATGTGTCACCAGTTCATTCGGGACATCAAAGAGTCTTTACCGGTTGATGCGAGCGTTGGTATTACAGAAATAAATTCCGATTCAATAAGCGACCTCGCAATTCTCGAGGTCGCCAGTCTCGCTTGTCACCAGGCCAAGGCATCGGGAGGATGCGGGTTTCACTTAGTTTCGTCGGATGACGATCAATACCGACTTTATTCTAGTCAGCTCTCTTGGGCCTCGAAAATTGAAAAGGCCCTAGCAGAAGATAGGATGACGCTGCTGGCCCAACTGATAATACCCTTGAACGTAGACGGCAATCAACAAAGGGGAAATCGTTGTGAAATTCTTGTTCGGCTAAGAGGAGAGGATGGCAACCTTGTCGAAGCGAGGGAGTTTCTGGTCGTAGCTGAACAGTTTGGGCTTATGTCGAAAGTTGATATGTGGGTTCTTAAAAATGTCCTGCAGTGGATCCCCGAAATACCACCGGCGGTTCGTATGGAAAAAGTCCACATTAACGTTTCCGGATGTTCGGTGAGCGACGAAAATTTTGCTGACAGACCTTGATTGTGACGTAGTCAAGATAGACCGTGCATTCGTTGATACGATGCATACCGAAGAGAATAGAAAGATCACACGGTCCATCAATGAAGTGGCAAATTCCCTAGGCGCTGTTACCGTTGCCGAGGGTATCGAGGACCAAAAGTCGCTGGATATGGTCAGTGAAAGTGGCGTGGCATACGGCCAGGGTTTCTATATAGGCAGGCCAACGTCGTTAGACAATGTGTGTAGCGAAGTTATCGCATTGGAGCCGGACGTGCCGACAACGGATACCGAACATCGTTCCAATGTACTTCGTTTTTTGGCACGAGATCTCCAGCGTTAAAAGCGCGCCACGGCAGGCTCGATCGAATACCAACGTGGCCAACCGCTCAAACCGCCAAAGTCCAACCCGGTGGGGCTACCGATCATGGGGGCGGGCTCGCTTAACATTTTCCATGTAGAGGGTGTAAGCTTCTCAAGGACGGCATCCACCTATCCCGCACTTCGGAGACTACGACATCAACGCTGCAATGGAGTTGGTAATCACCCTCTTGCAAGTGCCGAGATTCTTGGAGAAGCCAGCTATTCGACGCAACCACAAAAATCAAGGCGATTTGGGTTAATCTGTTTGGAGTGGTCAGTGCAATGGGGAGTGCCTAGCTATAGGACGACTTATTTCGCGGTCTGACTGGGATCTGAAATCTAGTGCCTCATCATTTTTGAGATTGCTTCCATCGTTTTCTCCGTGTCAGGTCAGAACGAGGTGGGCACCAATTCCGATTAAAACAGCGGCGGCGAGGAAATCGAGGGTACGGTGCGCGACCGTGCTGCGTCTTAGCGTGTTTACCATCACACCCCCACTCAAGCTGACAATCAAATCGGAAGGTATAGCCGTTAACGGTACCAGCATCCCAAGAATGAGCATTTGAGTGGTCACATTGCCGAGGCTGAGATCGACAAATTGCGGTATAAAAGATGCGAAGAACAGAATCGTCTTGGGATTGAGCAGCTCTACCCATATTCCTTGCACAAGGACTTTGCCATACGAAACATTTCGCAAGTGTTCGCTGGAAACGTCGCTTCCGTCGCTATTCTTTCTGGTGACAGAGGATATGACGATTTGAATACGCGTGAAAAAGTGTGGTCAGACCAAGTGCCGCTACAACCGCCAGCAACACCCCACCGATGGCCAGGCCGACGGATGACGCAAGTCCCGCTTTCCAATTCAGATTCAATGTGCGTGACAACACGTACAACATAGAGGGCCCCGGGGATGCACTGAGGGCGAAACCCGCAATACAAACGATTATAATCGTTTCAAGAGATGGCAACTGTGATTCTTTGTTGTTGTCCGGACCACTAGCGATTGTAACGCGCGGTTATTTCGATGCAAGTGATCTGTCAGACCACGTCATGCAATCGCTCCTCAAACATACTAAGTGTCGACGGGCAATCCGCACTATCATCCAACCCCGGCGGTTTGTAGCGTTTACGAATATACGAGAAATCGCGAATAAGCCTCTCCATCATGTGATGGCCAGCCACCATCGGATGATAGTTTTTCTGGTAAGGGCAACTATGAGCATGCGACACGGTGGGGGGTGGCCTTGAAGTAGCCGCCGGACCATAGCTCGAACATATCACCGATATTCACCAAAAACGTCCCTTCAATAGGGTCGGCGTTGACCCAGTGATCAGCGAGATCGAGAACCTGCAAACCAGGCGAATCTTGGTGCAGGATTGTGAAACACTCATAGTCGGTATGGGCCCCCATGTTTTGTCCTTCCTGATCGAAACGGTTCTTCCGTTCGATGTAATGCAACAATCTTAGTTGGGCAACCGGCTTGGTCATCTTGCGCGAAAAAGTCCCCGCGGGAACGCCAAGGTGAATCTCGAATGCGTGGGTCAAAAGACGCCCCAGTTGGCCCAGCTTCAAGTAGTAATTGTAAACGGCATCTTTGAACTTCGGAATCGCGGGCCAAACGTTAGGTCCTAGCAACGGGTTGCCTAGAACGTAGTCTGGATCGCTCGCCGGTAAGTCGAGGGCTAGATCATAGGACTCATAGTGCCGATCTTCCTCATCTGGGTAAACTCCCTTCTCAGTGACAGGGACATAGCCACGGTGGTTGGATGAGTTACCAATGTAATATTGGTTCTTAAACTCAAGCGGTTGGCGGAAAAATTGCTGGGCCGCAGTATAAGCATCGACGATGGCGCTATCATCGATACTGTGGCCTTTTATGTATAGAAAACCGTGCTCATGTGCGGCGCGGCCCAATGCCGCGGCGGCTTGGACAACGTGCCCACAATTGCGGAAATACAGCGGCTCGATGTCTATGAGGGGTAAGGGATACGGGGCGGTGAGACGACCGCTTTTGCTTGACCGTCGACACTCCCTTGTCTGCGGCATATTGCGGTGCAGTTTAGTTCCCATTTTTCACTTCCATTCATTAGCCAAGCTTTCAACAGTCCATTGCAGATAAAACAGATTATTACCCCGCTTGAATCGTTACCACATCACAACACAACGGATTATTGAATGCTTTGCCGACGTCTGGTTCTAAAAATCTGATCTCTGGTTGACCTGAGGATCCCGTTAATGGGCAATCTGCGGGCGTAGCGTGCCATGGTTGCGACCGGCAAGAATGTGTCAGGACCAGTCAATCAGGTCGGTGTTGATATTGCCTGAGCTCGACTGGCGGCAGTCCCCGCCATAGCGGACCGAGCAAACAGGCGCTAAGCGCGTACCTTCCGCAGGACCGCATCAGGCGGCAACCGGCCAACTTCAGACCGTCGAGTGTTGAGCAATTGTCATTTTTAGCGACCGGTGTGCAACTCATTGCCGTCGTTCATGTTTGCAACATGCGTTTACACCAGCTTTAAACCGTCTGGTACGACGACAAGCCGATATCTACACACATGGCTTGACAGTTCTTATGGAAATCAGGCTACACCCCAATTTCTGGTCACCGAAAACAAAGGGACAGAGCACGTTTCCCGAGGGAGATCGTAGTCTGTCCCCGTCTACACTGCCGCCAGGTGCCCTAAGGCGACCCGATAGAGTTGAGGATCTTTTCCTTCGCATCGCCGATGGTGAACGATCCCGGCTTCTGGCTCGGCGGAAACTCCTCGAATGTCTGCAGGAATTCGCCAACATAGGCCGCGGCTGGCGAAAGAATGAAGACACGGTCCAGAACCCAATCGTAATAGGTGTTCGACGTGATCTGCCCACGCTCATAGGGGTCGCGCCGCAGGTTGAACAGCAGCGGGAAACGCAGAACGGTCCAGGGTTCCGCCCAGGCCCGCATGGTCTGCGGGAAGCGATGCTCCAGAAAGATGACCTTCCAGTCGTCGTACCGCAGAGCGGTCATATCGCCGGTGTCCGAGAAATAGAAGATCTCGTTGCGCGGTGTCTTTTCCTCTTCGCCCAGAAGGTAGGGCAGCGTGTTGTAGCCATCGAGGTGGACCTTGTAGTCACGCCCGATCGCCTTAACACCGTCTCCCTTCAGCTGTTCCTTGATGTCATCCACACCGGCCACGGCCAGGAAGGTCGGCAGCCAGTCCATGTGGTGCATGATCTCGTTCGAGATTCGCCCGGCTTCGATCTTGCCGGGCCAGCGCACCATGGCCGGTACGCGGAACGCGCCTTCCCAATTGGTGTTCTTCTCGCCCCGGAACGGCGACCACGCTGCATCCGGCCAGGTGTTCATATGCGGTCCGTTGTCAGTGGAGTAGAACACCAACGTCTCCTCGGCGATGCCGAGTTCGTCGAGCAGGTCGAGGAACTGGCCTACATGCATGTCATGCTCGATCATGCCTGCGGCGTACTCGTCGACTTTTTTGCCAGCGGCCTCGTTGGCCATGGCACGGCGCTCTTCGCTGACGTGGACCCGGAAGTGCATGCGCGTGCCGTTCCACCAGACGAACCAAGGCACGTCCTCCTTCTCCTTGGCCCGGATGAACTCGATCGCGGCGGCAACGGTCTCGTCGTCGACGGTTTCCATACGCTTCTTGGTGAGTGCTCCGGTGTCTTCGATCTCCTGACCGGTGACGGCGCCGTTTTCGTCGTAGACGGCGGAGGACTTGAGCACCCCGCGCGGACCGAAGACCTCCTTGAAGGAACGACCGTCCGCCATGACCAGGTCAGTGGGATAGTCCTCGTTCTCCGGCTCTTCCTCGGCGTTCAAATGATAGAGGTTGCCGAAGAACTCGTCGAAGCCGTGGTTCGTCGGCAAGTGCTCGTCGAGGTCGCCGAGGTGGTTCTTGCCGAACTGCCCTGTCGCGTAGCCCTGTGCCTTGAGAAGC
>CAMYOI010000612.1 GCA_947259955.1 uncultured Gammaproteobacteria bacterium | reverse complement strand
TCGGGACCCACAGGTGTTACGCTGAGATCATTTCCTCTGTAAAACCATACCAATAGCTTAGGAAAGCCCGAGCATAGATGCTGGGTTCATTCGGGCGAGCTTCATCAGCTTTCCTACGATACCTGCGTGTGTGTTTCCTGTGCATCAACTCGAACTCCCTATTTCAATCAAGTCTGTGGGAAATGCCACCGATTCATCGTTTATTTATCTATATCGTGATGCCGTAAAGCGACATTGCAGCTAAACGTTCGTCGGATCGAAGTATCCGCACGTTTTGAATAAGTTCGTGTTTACAGGAGTTATGTCATGTTAACCAATGTTTCACATCAAGAAGGCATCACCATCGTTGAAGAGATTCTGTTCAACACACCGTTTGGCTATATGTTTCCGCACACGCAGGATTCACCCGAATGCTATCTGCGGGAGAGTACGGGGTCCCTGAAAGCCCTGTGGGATCTGGGGCGAGCAATGGCGGACCCGGGCGAGATAGGGGACCCTACGCCGGCGCTCGATTCTGATACGCCTGCGATTTACACCTATTTCGGTCAGTTCATCGACCACGACATCACGGCCCGAACCGACCGCGACACCGGGGTGAGCGACATTACCCCGGACAGCGATGATCCCATCACGCCGCTGTCGCACGAGATAGTCGTCGCGAAGCTGCTGAACGGTCGCCGACCGCAGCTCGATCTCGACAGCGTGTACGGCGATGGACCTGGGTTAATTGAATTCACGGACATTCACGGCAACCAATGTTTCACCGAAACGGAGGCCTCCGCCCTTTACGTAGATCCCCTCGATAATCCCGCCGCCAAATTTGCGCTCAGATTGAATCGTGCCCCGGGTTATGTCGACGTGCCGCGACAGGCGCCTACCAAGCACGGTACACGGGCATTGATCGCAGATATGCGTAACGACGAAAACGTCCAGGTCAGCCAACTCCATTCGGCGATGATTGCCTTCCACAACGAGATCTACAATGCGTTAGCAGG
The DNA here is from genome assembly GCA_947259955.1 of uncultured Gammaproteobacteria bacterium. Taxonomy (GTDB): domain Bacteria; phylum Pseudomonadota; class Gammaproteobacteria; order Arenicellales; family JAANXG01; genus JAHEKE01. The sequence goes on along the minus strand of CAMYOI010000612.1, from coordinate 3,541 downwards.
GGACGACTGCGCGCGTTACGCGCGGGCGCGTCAGCTCGCTCGGTGGGCCTACCAGTACGTCGTGCTTAACGACTATCTGCCGAGAGTGTGCGATCCCTGTATCGTCGCCGATACATTGGCCAACGGGCCTCGCTTCTTCTCGCCCGCCGCGTCGGGGGCGGCGTTGTTCATGCCCCTCGAATTTTCCGTAGCAGGCTTCCGCTTCGGCCACTCGATGATTCGACCGTTTTACGAATTGAACAGCACGAGCGGTGAGATTCCGATCAACCAACTGCTGGAGGCTGGGGCGGAACACAATCAGGACAATGGTCAATTGCGTGCCGATCTCGTGGTGGACTGGGACTTCTTTGCGGAGGGCGGAAGCGACGTTCAGATGGCGCGCAAGATCGACCCGAAGATTGCTCAGGGTCTCATGGCGCTCCCCTTTGGGAACTGCGATCCGATTCTCGCCAATCTGTCACGACGTAACTTGCTCCGTGCATATCTTCTCAAAATCCCAACGGGCCAGGCCTGCGCCAGTGCAATGGGCATCGTTCCGCTGAAAGCGGTGGACCTTCTGCATGGTGAGACCGAAGACATGAAAGAAGCGATGTGCAATGGTCGACTCACGGACCGCACACCGCTTTGGTACTACGTTTTGAAGGAAGCCAGCGTACATACCGACGGTCAATCTCTTGGTGCCGTCGGTAGCCGTATCGTCGCGGAGACGTTAATTGGGCTGGTAAAACAAGACGTCAACAGCTATCTAAACAACTGCTGTGATCCTGCCGTGATGCTGGACGGCATTCAAGTGAAACCCGGCGCCGCGGGCAAAAAAAGAAAAGAAAGAAGCGCCCCGGCAAGAACTATTGAAACACATGATGGTATTGGTTCAGACCGGCCTCATGGAGGCCGGTCTGAAGATTCCATAACCGAGTCGCAAGAATCATCTGGTTGCGGGTTACGACGCCACATTACATAGGAAGTACAGGGGGATAAGATGGCGTCCCCAAGGGGATTCGACACTATACACACTTACATAAGGCACTGCCGAAAAACCTCAATTCCGGCAGCGAGCACCTGATTAAAAGTCAGATCGGCTATTGGGGTTTTGGCCCTGTATTTCAACAACTTACGTTTCTCGTTTCTGACAGAAAACCCTAAATTCATACCGCATTCGATGCGCGTTTCATGAATTTTGGACAGACGCGATCCAAGGGAACTAGTGCCCGATCAAAGAAGAACTGTGGACTGAGGACAACTACATGCAACCCAGCAAGTCCAGTTATAGGAAGAAGCCTTGTTAGGTTGAATAGTCGGTCAGGCGAGAGTGGCTTGTCCATGAGTATCTCATTGATATGAACACGACACAGAGTGGAATAAGGGAAGTGGAAAAAATAATCCCTTTTGGGAATGCGGATGAGCGTGATCACGTTATTTGATGGAGTGGTTTTCACATTACGTGAGGGGTAGACGGGCTCGCTTCGTCGATTGAGTACCGCAAGATGACCTAGGTCGAGTGGCTCCTGAGCGGCCCGAAGCGGTCGCAATGTCGCCCAAAATTCGGAGAATTCTACGCCCGCAACTCGTTGCGGTCATTCGGGGTTTCGATGATATGCATAAATCTGACAAGTCAGTCTGAGTCAGACCGTCATTGGATTAGCGACACGAGTAATGCTATCTTCACTGTCTGTCTGACTAGGTATCAGCGCACCCGCCCGATACTGCTCCCGCGATTCCACCGTCGACTCCACATATGCACGGTTGGACCAAGTAGCTCAACACCGTGATCGACGAACACATCAATAACACAAACTATTTGAATTAGAGAGGGCGAAACTCAATGAGTGGGTACATTTCAATCCATGCCGACAATAAGGATACTGTTCGTATAAGCGCAAAGCGATTCGAGCAGTCACCTTACCTTGCCTGTTATGACAACCCACAGATGGTATGTGGAGTGTATGCGGGACGCTTATACCCCATGTTCTACGGCGATAGTCCCACCGAGAAATACTGGGTCTTGCGGCGGAAGGCAGCGATATACGACGTGCCAGAGCGACCCGTCGAAGTTTCCGGGCCCGATGTGGTTCCGTTTCTGGAGAAGGTTTTCGCCCGTAACGTATCCACCCTGAAGGAAGGGCGTGGCCGCTACGCCATCGCCTGTACGCCGCAGGGTGGCGTTTTCATGGACGGCCTTCTATTCAAGCTCGCCGAAAATCGGTTCTGGTACGTACAGCCTGACGGCGCCCTCGAATCTTGGTTAATAGCCCATAGCGAAGGGTTCGATATCACCGTGTCAGATCCGAAGTCGCGAGTGCTGCAAATCCAGGGGCCTGCTTCGCTGGAGGTCATGCGCGACGCTTCGAACGGCGACATCGACGAGAACATGGGTTACTTTCACGCAGGCTTCTTCGACCTTGGCGGTCAGGAACTCTACGTGTCGAGGACCGGGTGGACGGGAGAACTCGGCTACGAAGTTTACAGCCAGGGTAACAAGACAGACCATCCCCGACTGTGGGACCACCTGATGGTGGCTGGCGAGCCACACGGCATGGAGTTTTCAGGCTCCGGCTCGATGGAAATTCGCCGGATTGAAGCAGGTATTCTCGATAACATCACTGACATGGATAGGTCGATGACCCCGTTCCAGGCAGGTCTTGCGTCATTTATCGACATGGACAAGGGCGACTTCGTGGGATGCGAGGCGCTTGCCGACGCCGATCGGCGCACCTTGCTCTACGGAATAAAATGCAAGGATGTAACGCCAACCATGAATAGCGCAGTGCTCAAAGCTGATCAGCCTGTTGGCCGCGTGACGGCGGGGGCCTGGTCACCCTATCTGAACACTGCGATCGGCTACGTTCGTTTTAATGTGCCCGGAGATTGGGCCGGACAAAGACTCTCACTTCGGTCGTCGGATGGCGAAACGTATGTATGTCAAATCCTTAATCTGCCGTTCTACGATCCAGAAAAGAAAATCGCGAGGGGGGTGGACAAGACGATTCCATGAGGACCCCATGTCCGCGTCGGGCAATTTGCGGGTGTAGAGTGCTCTGGTTGCGACCGGCAACAATGTGACAAGTCCAGTCAATCAGGCCGGTACTGATATTGCCCGAACTCGACTGGTGGCTCTCCACGCCATAGCGGACCGAGAAAACAGGCACTAGGCGCGCACCTTTCGCAGCACCACATCAGGCGGGCCCCGGCCAAGTGCAGACCCTCAAGGCATGGCCCGTGATCGGCAGCTCAATACTTTTTTTGTTGAAAAAGTCCGTACTCAGAAATACTGACATTCGCGATGAATCGTATAGAGGTGTAGTTACCGAATTCCATCGTAAAAACAAACTTTAGAGTCCCCGATAGGGGATCCGTAAACCCCTCGCCTTTAGGCGAAGGATGATAATCTTGCAGGATGCAAGATTATAAGAGAGGCAGCCATACGGTATGGGATTTAAAATATCATCTGGTATGGACGACGAAGTATAGGTACCAGGTACTGGGAGGGGATGTTGGGCTGAGATGCCGGGAATTGTTAAGGGAGATAGCGCGGAGCAAGGAG
>CAMYOI010000611.1 GCA_947259955.1 uncultured Gammaproteobacteria bacterium | reverse complement strand
GGTTACATGACCCAGGCCTTTTCGTTGTATTCGGAACTGACCGTACGTCAGAACCTGGTGTTGCACGCGCGCCTGTTCCATCTGCCGGCTGATGAAGTGATGCCGCGTGTGAGCGAGTTGATCGAGCGTTTCGATCTCGGCCATCATGCTGACGCCCTGGCTGCGTCACTGCCGCTCGGTATCCGCCAGCGGCTATCGCTCGCGGTGGCTATGGTGCACAAACCGGAGATGCTGATACTCGATGAACCGACCTCGGGTGTCGATCCGGTGGCGCGCGACAAATTTTGGGAGCTGCTGGTCAATATCGCCCGCCGCCAGAGTGTGACGATCTTCATCTCAACCCACTTCATGAATGAGGCCGAGCGCTGCGACCGAATTTCGCTGATGCACGCCGGAGAAGTGCTGGCAAGCGACACACCGGAAGCGCTCAAGCAGGCCCGCGGCGCGGCGACTCTGGAGGAAACCTTTATTGCCTATCTCGAGGAGGCCACCGAAACGGAACCGGAAGTAACTCTGCCCCCTTCCACCGCGAAGCAACCCGTGGCACAACCGGCGCGCGGCGGCTTTCGGTTGCTGCGTCTGCTGGGAGTGGCGCGCCGGGAAACCCTGGAACTGTGGCGCGACCCGATTAGGCTTACTTTTGCGCTGTTCGGCTCGGCCCTGCTCATGGTCTTGCTCGGTTACGGCATGACTTTCGACGTGGACGATTTGCGCTTTGCGGTCCTCGACCGCGATCAAACCCCGGATAGCCGTGCCTATGTGCAAAATATCGCCGGCTCGCGCTACTTTACCGAACGCCAGCCACTCGATAGTCATGCTGAGCTGGATAGGCGGATGCGCACTTCCGAGCTGAGCCTGGCTATCGAAATTCCAACCCGCTTCGGAGCTGATCTCAAGCGCGGCCGCTCACCGGAAATTGGTATGTGGATCGACGGCGCCATGCCGTTTCGTGCCGAGACCATCCGGGGCTACGTGCAAGGACTGCACTATCAATACCTCACGGAACTCGCCAACCGCAGCGGCGTGACCTCACCCACGGCCGCCGCCGAAATCGAGACACGCTACCGCTACAACCAGGACTTCGAGAGCTTCAATGCAATGGTGCCCGGCGTCATCGCCATCCTGCTGGTGCTCATTCCCGCGATGTTGACCGCGCTCGGCGTGGTACGCGAGAAGGAACTTGGGTCAATCACCAATCTGTACGTCACCCCAATCACTCGTCTGGAGTTTCTGCTCGGCAAGCAACTGCCGTACGTCGGAATAAGTATGATCGGTTTTTTCGGACTTTTGGCGCTGGCGGTGTCCCTGTTTGGCGTGGAGTTCAAGGGCAGCCTCGCGGCCATCATCCTTGGGGCGTTACTGTACGTCACTGCCACCAGTGGGCTGGGTCTCTTGATGTCGACTTTTACCCGTTCGCAGGTGGCGGCAATCTTCGGCACGGCTATCGCCACCATGACACCGGCTTTCGCGTTCTGTGGACTCAACTCCTCGGTGTCAGCGCTGGAGGGCGGTGCCGCCCTGTTCTCCAAGATCTACCCGACGACCCATTTCCTGATCATCAGCCGCGGAGCCTTCAGCAAGGCACTGGGCTTTGGCGACCTCACCGACCAGTTCACGGCATTGTTGATTTTCATACCGGTCCTGACCCTGGTTTGCGTGGCTTTGCTGCGCAAGCAGGAAAAATGACTGTGTGGCGCCTCGCTAACATATTCCAGTTGGGGGTAAAGGAGATACGCAGCCTACGGTACGATAAGGTGCTGTTATTATTCCTGATCTGGTCGTTCTCGTTAGGTTTGTACGAGGCCGCCAACAGTCAATCGACGGAACTGCGCAACGCGTCCGTGGCAGTGGTCGACGCAGACCGCTCGCTGTTGTCACAGCGTCTGATTGGCGCGCTACGCCCGCCCGAGTTTCTGCCGCCGCGGCTGATCGAATTCACCCAGGTCGACCCCGGCCTTGATGCCGGGCTTTACACCTTCACTTTGCACGTGCCCGCCGATTTCCAGCGCGATGTGCTTGCCGGAGACCGGCCTGCACTTCAGCTCAACATCGACGCCACGCGCATGAACGAGGCATTCATCGGCGCCGGCTACATTCACAATATCGTCACCGATGAGATCACCCGTTTCGTGCAGGGCTACCGCGGCGATCCGCAGCTGCCGATCCGGCTCGCCGTACGCACGCAGTTCAATCCCAATCTCAACGGCGTGTGGTTCTACGGAGCGATGGAACTGGTCAACAACATCACCTTCATGTCGATCATCCTGGCCGGCGCGGCGCTGATCCGTGAGCGCGAGCACGGCACCATCGAGCATCTGCTGGTCATGCCGCTCACACCGTTTCAAATCATGGCCGCGAAGGTATGGGCCAATGGCCTGGTGGTATTGGTGGTGGCGGCGCTGTCATTGTGGATTGTGGTTCAAGGCGCGCTTGCTATGCCCATCGCGGGCTCGGTGACGTTGTTCCTGCTCGCTGCGGCGCTGCACCTGTTGTCGGCCACGACACTCGGTATCCTGCTCGCCACCGTGGCGCGTGCCATGCCGCAGTTCGCGTTGCTCATGATCCTGGTGGTCGTCCCGCTGAACATGCTGTCAGGCGCCAGCGCGCCGCCCGAGAGTATGCCGCCGCTGGTGCAGGCTGTCATGCTGGCTGCGCCGACCACACATTTCGTCAGCCTCGCCCAGGCAGTACTGTTCCGCGGCGCCGGCCTTTCCGTAGTGTGGCCACAATTACTGGCTAA
>CAMYOI010000610.1 GCA_947259955.1 uncultured Gammaproteobacteria bacterium | reverse complement strand
GCGTAAGACTCCACTTTATCAGAATATGGCGATTTTGAACGTTTTGACCTATCCCGATCCGCGGTTGCGTAGATGCGCTGAAGCGGTAAAAGTCGTAGACGATGACACGCGCAAGCTGATAGACGATATGGCCGAAACCATGTACACCGCACCTGGAATCGGTCTCGCCGCGATCCAGGTCGATGTCCGGAAAAGAGTGATAGTCATCGACGTATCCGAGGACCAGTCAGCGCTGAACGTGTTCATCAATCCTGTTATTACGGCGTCCTCGGGAGAACAAGAGCGAGAGGAAGGGTGCCTGTCGGTGCCGGGAATCTATGCCACTGTCAAGCGCGCGGAGTCCATAGTGGTAAACGCGTTGGACCGCAGCGGGTCGGAATTCATCTTGGAGGCGGACGGTGTTCTGGCGGTGTGCATCCAGCACGAGATCGACCATTTGAATGGTAAGGTGTTCGTCGACCACCTGTCCCGAATCAAGCGTGACAGAATTCGCAAAAAACTGAGTAAGCAGGAACGCCGCGGTTTAGAAACTTTGACCGGCAGCGCAGTCGCCTAGCCGTTACTGGAAATCATACTGCAGCCGCGAAAGCCGTACGCTCCTGGTTTCCATGTAACACCGGGTCGGCCGGGATTCACTTGAAACCTGTATATCTTTTCCCATGCCGAATTCCAAACGAATAGTTTTTGCCGGCACGCCCGAGTTTGCGGTGCCGGTATTACGCCGATTGATAGACAACGGGTTAAATCTGGTCGGTGTTTACACCCAGCCGGATCGACCTTCAGGTAGAGGTCGTCGCATTTCAAGGAGCCCGGTAAAACTGCTGGCAATCGAATACGCCTTACCGGTGATGCAGCCGGTAACGTTCAAGGAAGCGGCTGTGTGCCGTGAATTCAGGATGCTCCGGCCCGACATCATGATCGTCGCGGCGTATGGCCAAATCCTTCCGACCAGTATTCTGGATGTTCCAAAGTATGGCTGTTTGAACGTGCACGCATCACTGCTGCCGAGATGGCGAGGCGCGGCCCCCGTGGCGCGGGCGATAGAAGCCGGAGATACGACAACCGGTATAACGATCATGTTGATGGACGCGGGAATGGATACCGGTGCGGTCATCGCGAAAAGTGAAATCAATGTAGATCATTCCGATAACTCGGTCACGCTCATGGAAAAACTGGCGGCTCTGGGTGCGGAAGTTCTACTGCGCTGCCTGCCCGATTACCTGTCGGGAGAATTGACGCCTGTGCCCCAGGACGAGGTCCACGCAACCTACGCTCCCAAGCTCAAAAAAAGTGAAGCGCCGATAGACTGGGCGAGATCTGCGGAGGATATCCGGAACAAGATAAGAGCCTTAAACCCCTGGCCCGTCGCCCATACAAAGCACCAGGGGAACAGGATCAGGGTTCTTGAAGCCGAAATCACGAATGACACGGATACCGGCGCCCCGGAGACGTGCGGTTCCGTTTGTCGGGTCGACAAGCGGGGCATAGCCGTGGCCTGCGGCCAGGGCATGTTGAGATTGACCAAGTTGCAGAGGGACCACGGCAAACCGCTTCCTGCGCGTGATTTTTTGAACGGGTACTCCATCGCCAAGGGCGATCGCTTGCTCTGCAATTTTCAACGGGAACCCTGATGGCAGTGCCGCGCCGGCACGGTCGATCCGAAAGCCCGTCCAGCCGCCGAGCTGCAACATGCGAGCCAGAGTAGCGCGCTGCAGGGCCGACGCGGTCATGGTATTGCGGTCGATGCTGGAGCAGGGGAAATCCTTGAACGACGCGCTACCCGACAAGGCATCACCGCTGCTCAGAGAACTGGTGTTCGGCGTGACAAGATGGTACTGGCGTCTCAGGGAGGCCGCGATCGAACTTCTGCAAAAACCCCTGCGCAGAAATGATAGGGACCTCGAATTGTTGATACTGGTGGGATTGTACCAGCTGGACGAGCTCAGGATTCCCGCCCACGCGGCGATAAACGAAACGGTCAAAGCGTGCGATCACCTCGGCAAAGGCTGGGCGAAGGGGTTGATCAATGCGGTGCTGCGAACCTATATCAGGCGGCGCGGCGAACCGATGTCAAATCTTTCCGAGGAGGCCCTCTACAACCACCCGAAGTGGATGTTGACGCATATCCGCGGTTCGTGGCCAACGTTCTGGCCGCGGATCGTGAAAGCCAACAACGAGCGCGCACCAATGGTATTGCGGGTCAACGGCAGGCGATTGAATAGGACTGAATACCTCGGAGAAATAATCCGCCGTGGTCTCGGCGGACGCATCGACGACCTGTCAGCGGATGGTGTGGTATTGGACAAACCCGTCGCTGTCCATGAACTGCCGGGCTTCTCCCAAGGGTGGGTGTCGGTGCAAGATAGCGCGGCGCAATGGGCTGCGCCGACTTTGCCTGTAAAACCGGGTCACCGCGTACTGGATGCGTGTTCCGCACCGGGTGGGAAATTGACCCACATCCTCGAAAGATATCCCGATATCGGTTCCGTGCTTGCAGTTGATATCAGCGATAAAAGGGTCGCGATGATCCGCGAAAATCTTGGCAGGCTGAATTTGTCAGCAGAAGTCCGGGTAGCGGACGCCGGTGACCCCGCTTCCTGGTGGGACGGGAGACCGTTCGATTGCGTCTTGCTGGATGCGCCGTGCACCGGGACCGGGGTGATCCGCCGCCATCCCGACATCAAACATCTCAGACGGCCTGAAGACCTGACCGGACTGGTAGCCAGACAGTCGTCACTTCTGCGCAGCCGATTCGGCTTGCAGACTTTACCCGGAGTACATAATGTAGACGGGTTTTACTACGCACTCATGCAGAAAAGGAAGAGTGAATGATTCGCATGCCGCCCATAAAACGGATTAAAGGATCCCGCCTGCGCCGGTGCAGAATACGGGTCAAAGAGGTTCTGTTGCCGGCCCTTGGGCTGTTTATGGCGCTGACCGGCGCGGCGTCGGCCGACTTCGTGGTTAGGGATGTGCAGGCTCGCCTGGATCAACAGGATCTGCACGTGTCTACCTGGGTCGAGATAAACCTCAGCGAGCAAGCGGAACTCGCGATAGAAAACGGCGTCCCGCTGGTGATGCTCACAGAATTCGAGCTACTGAGCAGCGGCGTGCTGTGGAACAAAGCTTTGCTGGAATCGCGCGTGCGTCGACAGCTCCGTTATCATAGTCTTGCGGATCGATACGTGGTGGAGAATCTGGAAAATGGTGAAATCGATATCTACAACTCCGTAAACGAAGCGCTGAACAGTATGGGTGTGCTTAGGCGTCAGGTATTCACTCTACCGGTGGGCGTAAAACCGGGGGTTAGGGGGTATACTCTGGCAGTGCGCAGTCGCCTTGACATAAACAGGCTGCCCGCGGCTCTGAGGCCTCTGGCGTTTTTCTCACCTTCCTGGCGGATGTCCAGTGACTGGACAAGATGGCAAGTAAGCAATCAGTAGTCAGATTCCTGCTCGGGCCAGTTCCGGCGGCGGTTCTTTCACTGCTGCTGCTGTTTACCTTGTTTCTCCTCACCTCCGCGGCGCAGCATGCGAAACTGTCCGGGGAGTTTTACTCCGCGCTTCTCGGTGTAAATATCCTTGGGATCCTTGCTCTGGGTATCCTTATCGCGGTCAATCTGCTTCATCTGTATCGACAACTACGGGCGAAGGTGCTGGGCTCGAGATTGACCCTGCGCATGGTGGCAATGTTCGTACTGCTCGTTCTGGCGCCGTTAACCGTGGTATATCATTTTTCCGTCCAGTTCCTGAGCAAGGGAGTTGACAGCTGGTTCGACGTTAAAATCGACAATGCTGTGGACGATGCCCTGTTGCTTGGAGCAACGACGCTGGAGGCCGTCAAGCAAGAGGGAGTAGATCAGCTGGTCGAGGGTGCGCGAAGGCTTGAGAGCGTCAGCAATACCTTTGAGATCATCCCCTTGCTGAACGAGTTGAGCGATGAGGGCGGATACCTGGAACTGACGATGTACACTCAGGAGGGACGGTTCATTGCTTCCAGTTACGGCGATGAACAGTTCCTGCTCCCGAGCATCCCCGACGAACGGATCCTGTCGCAGACGAGTCGGGGCCAGGAGTATGCCGGCCTCGAGCCGGTCTCCGGAGGCGGGCAGCAGCTGAGAATCGCCGTGCCCGTGGGCTCTGCTGTGATGGGCGAGCCGGATCGGATACTGCAGGCCCTTCAATTGTTGCCTTCCCGCTATGCCGAACTTGCCGACAGCGTGGAATCCGTTTCCGCCCAGTACAAGCAGATGATTTTTTTCCGGGGCCCTCTCAAGTTCAGTCTCATTCTGACGCTGACGCTGGTTGCGCTGGTTGCGACCCTCCTGGCGGTGTGGGCCGCGATCTTCATATCACGCCGCATTACCGCGCCCCTGAGAGATCTGGCCGAGGGGACGCGTGCGGTGGCGGCCGGTGACTACCAGAAGGAGCTTCCGGTCAACAGCACGGATGAACTCGGCGTGCTGGTCAAATCTTTCAACGAAATGACGCAGAAGATCAACCAGGCGCAGAGCAGGGCCCGGCGCAGCCAGAAAGAGGCGGAAAATCAGCGAACGTATCTGGAGGCCGTGCTGGAACATCTATCTTCCGGCGTCATATCCTTCGACCATAATCACAAACTGAGGACGGCGAACTCGGCGGTGGTCCAGATCCTGGGCGTCGAAATCAAGAGAGGTCTGTCGGCGAATCGCATCGGGGAAGATCACCCCAATCTGGACCCTTTATTCAGCGTGATTGGCGAGTCCATGACCAGGAGGCTGAGCGAATGGCAGAACGAAGTCACGATATTTGGTTCCCACGGCAGACAGGTGTTGATCCTTCGGGGTACGAAACTGACCGGCCGGGGCGATTATGTTGTCGTGTTCGACGACATCACCGATCTCATCCAGGCGCAGCGGGACGCGGCGTGGGGAGAAG
>CAMYOI010000609.1 GCA_947259955.1 uncultured Gammaproteobacteria bacterium | reverse complement strand
GCAGTTATCACTAGACCTAAGTCAAGACAACATATCTGCGACTGATCGACCGTCTCGTAACACGCCGGTTAGTTTCAGTACACAATATCACTCAAGTGGGTGATAAGCCACGACGCAGCAATAATCTCAGGAACGCCGCCGTCTGAGCGCCGTTTCGCGGCCCCGAGCCCGAGTTTCGAAACCAGTAACCGGCGTTACGATGCGGTATAACAGATGCATCGGGATAGCGGACCTTCGAAACGCAAGTGGTTTCGTGTGTCGAAGGTCGGATCGTATCCGGGTGTACTCATGGCGGAAAATCTTGCGACCGGCCGCTACGGGCAAGGTCCGGTCGATTCAGCGTCATTCTTGGAACGGGCGGCTTCACGCCGGTAAGCGTCCGGACTATTGGCTGAACATTCAGAGATTCTATGCCCGCTGAGTACTCGATCGCGCTGTTCGAGAGTGTGGGCTAAGAATGCTTGCTTATGACACCCGCAGCAGCCATTAAGGTAGGTTTGCTGGGCCATCACCTTGGTTAGGCAAGGGAAGTAAACAAAAAAGGGGTGCTAAACAGCACCCCAGCAAAGGATCACATTCGCTTATGTAATCAAGCGTCACTCTTCTGGTTCCTCTGGTGGGAAACATCCGGAATCCCAACCCGGTGGCGGAACATCATTTAAGCAAATTTCAGTCTCACTAATGGTTGCATTGTCGTCGTCAGGGTAATCATCAAGATTTCCACCTATTGCGCCAACCTCGACTTTCGCAAGCGTATTATAAGGAAGTATCGATAAAATTGCCGTGATCTGAGTTGGCAGATTCAACATAAATGATGGAGCACTAATTGCATCGTAGGGTACACGTACGGCGACGTTTAAGTTTGGAAAATCCTCAACCTCAAATACAACCTCCCAAGTCGATACACCAACATTGTCAGGATGGGCGGGCAGAACTCCGTCATGGACGAGAGTAGTTAGTTCGCCAGAAGTCGCACACTCTCCTAAATCATCACCCTCCATCCAGCTAATTACACCTGAATTTTCGTCGAATGCTACACCATCCGGCGCAGCAGGCAGCCAATGAGTAAGTTGTGTCTCACCTGACAACTGCTCACCCCCATCGGCGTTACCTGATATATCGTAGTCGCCGCTCGGCCAGCGTTCTACAAAGTCTGTAACCGTAACTACCACATCATCTTCCTCCTCCTTGAGTAATTCCTTGCAGACCGGTTCGGCACTCTCTCCAAAGGTTTCTGTCAGTTTCTGATCTTTTAATGGTCCGTAAGCCTTGTTTTCATACACTTTCGCGCCATTGGCATCATCAATCCTCGTTGAATTTAAACCTTCTGCATCGACTAACCAGTGAAAACCGATGTCTCCATCAGTTGCATTGATTTCCACCAATACCTTGCACTCGTCAAAATCCTCACAAGGCGCGGTGGCATATGACATACTTATTACCCCACCCATCATTAATATGAAACTCGCCACACCAGTAAGCGCATGACCATTTTGAGTGTCTCTATCTCTTTTGATAGCGCTTTCTTTCATTAAACACCTCCTGTAACAACCATTTTGAAACAAATACATAAAAAGAACTTTTCAGTGAAATGATAATGATTAAACCATTTCGCATTTACATCAAAGACAGACAAAGCGATCATCATGTTACGCTTTGAACCTGAAGATAAACTTAATATCGAGACCCCAATTATTCGATTTTCACCTTCTTTTTTAAATCCAATCCCTCCAAAGAATCTCGTGATCTTGATGCTAATCGATGCTATTCGAGTTCCGGGTGTAAACAGTTGATTAGTGTTTTAATTAGACTTAATACCCAACTGATCGCATATATACGCAGCAGTACGTTTGTGATTTGTGAACGGCTGTAAAGGGCAACAAGCGACCGATTTGATTCATTTTCCGAACATCCGCTCCTCCGGTTAGCAGTCGTTCAACAAAATCCGGTTTACTTACGGGTGTCACTCATATTGAACCTTTGTTGGGGTTGCAGGGGCCATTGTTCAATATCCGTGGGGAGCACTTTGTCGAAATAATGATTCAACACGGCAACATGAATACAATGCGCAACAGCATTGCATCATTTACTTGAAATGCCACAGTAGTTATTTGCAAGTATCATAAACGTGTGCCTAATTGGAGGTCACTGCAAATGCCTCAACCAAAGGCCAGCTTGGATACAGTCACTATATTCGACACCACTTTGCGAGATGGCGAGCAAGCGCCAGGTTGCTCCATGAATTCGGCGGAAAAAGTTCAGGTTGCGCAAGTTTTAGAAGAGATGAACGTTGATGTAATTGAAGCTGGATTTCCAATGGTCTCCCGAGGAGATTTCGAAGCAGTCAGTGAAATCTCAAAGCTGATTAAGAACTCTACTATCTCTGGAATGGCACGGGCCCAAGAAGAGGATATACGTCATGCCTGGGAGGCGCTTAAATATGCGAAGAAACCTCGCATCCATACGTATATATCAACCAGTCCATTCCACATGTACTCAAAATCGCAGATGGATTCGGATGAGGTGCTCGTAGCAATTGAAAAAAGCGTTGCTCTCGCCAGCAGCCTGTGTCCGGACGTGGAGTGGTCTGCCGAAGATGGGACCCGTTCAGAACCAGATTTTCTTTGCAGGAGCGTTGAAACGGCTATCACAGCGGGAGCGACAACGATCAACATAGCAGATTCTGTCGGCCACTCTGAACCAGAAGAGTTTTATCGTTTGATCGAGATGTTACTCAATAGAGTGCCCAATATTGATAAAG
>CAMYOI010000608.1 GCA_947259955.1 uncultured Gammaproteobacteria bacterium | reverse complement strand
TGGTCTTAGGGTGGCGGATGAACTCGAGAGCAAGATCCAAGAACTCGGGCCCGGCAGCGTGCTGGCGTTTGTTGCGGAACCCGTAGTCGGGGCGACCTCGGGAGCCGTGCCACCGGTACCCGGTTATTTCAGACGTATCCGGGAGATCTGTGACCACTACGGAATATTGCTGATACTTGATGAGGTGATGTGCGGTATGGGACGCACCGGGTCCCTGTTTGCCTGTGAACAGGAAGGCATCGAGCCGGACATGCTCGTGATAGCGAAGGGGCTGGGCGCGGGTTACCAGCCCATAGGTGCCCTGATGGTTACCCGCCAGATTTATGAGGCGATTGTTGATGGGAGCGGTTTTTTCCAGCACGGTCACACCTACATGGGCCATCCCACGGCCTGTGCCGCAGGCCTGGCTGTGCAGAGATTCATAGAGGAAGAGAACCTGCTGGACAATGTGCAGAACCAGGGGGCCAGTCTCTTCGATGCGTTGAACGAGCGGTTTGGCTCGCACCCGCACATCGGGGATATTCGCGGCCGCGGGTTGTTCCTGGGGCTCGAGATCGTGGCGGACAAGACATCGAAATCACCCATGCCCGTGGAATCGAAGATTCATGCTGCCATCAAGCGAGAGGCCATGAACCAGGGGCTGATGTGCTATCCGATGGGCGGAACAATAGATGGCCAAAACGGCAACCACGTTATGCTTGCACCGCCCTATATCATCCGAGACGAGCACGTCGAGGAAATAGTCGCTAAACTGGACAGAACATTCCAGGCCGTTCTTTAGCACGCATTTCTAACCAGGCGGCTTTAAATTCCTGTTAAGGGCCGACAATGCCGAGGAATTTGGTAGTGAATGAAGAACAGTCTGTATCGGCAACGTCTACCCCGGCGCTGGCTGGTCCAGGCCCCGCTGAACCAGGGCTTCATTCGATCCATAGCACCGGCTATGCCTCTCACTGCAGCCCGGCGTTGATCGGCACCTGTTCTGCGCTGCCACTCGCTGCTGATGAGAAATGCGGGCTAGAGTGAATCAGAGCCCTCTGGTCATTGCGGTTGCCCCCAACGGCGCCCGCAAGACCAAAGCAGACCACCCCGGATTGCCCGTGACCCCGCGGGAGATCGCGGACGCGGCACGTCGTTGCCTCGATGCCGGTGCGTCAATGATGCACCTGCATGTGCGAGACGCGCAGGGCAGGCACTCGTTGGATGCCGATCACTATGCTGCGGCAATTTCCGCAATCCAGCGTGTCGTTGGCGATGAGTTGGTGATCCAGGTCACCAGCGAGGCGGCGGGTGTTTATGATTGCGAGCAGCAGATCGGGCACATGCGCAGAGTACGCCCGGAAGCGATATCTCTGGCGTTGAGGGAGTTTGCCGCCGAGACGAATGATTTGAGGCAGGCCGCCGGATTTTTCAAGTGGCTGGCAGATGAGCACGTTGTGTCACAGTACATCCTGTTTTCCGAAGATGATCTCCAACTTTACCGCGATCTGATGACCAGGGGCGTGGTTCCGGATAACCCCCACTGGTTGCTGTTCGTCCTGGGACGATACGACACCGGATTCACCGCGTCGCCCGTTTCATTGCTGCCTTTCCTGAATTGCCGGCAGGACGACACCCCATGGGCGGTCTGTGCGTTTGGACGGAACGAGCACGTGAGCGCGGCATGTGCCGCCACCCTCGGTGGCCACGTACGTCTGGGATTCGAGAATAATCTGTATCTCAAGGACGGCCGCACAGCGGTGTCCAATGACCAGCTCATCATCCAGATGACGGATGTCGCCGGCGCCATCGGTCGCCCGTTGGCGAAAGCGGAAGACCTGCGGCGGATGTTCCGCTACGATTGAGTAATACTACTCCAGTAGAGTATTCTCACAACTTGGTTAAAAGCCGGTATCGAGGTGGTGAGGAGATGGACGGCGTGTTTTCTTGGCTGTCTTCCCGACTGGAAGGGGCAAGATCCCGGCCGAGTGAAACCAGCCCCGATATCTGGATAAAGTACCATTACTGAAAAATAATGGACGAACTTTTAAGAATTCGCGATCTGAAAGTCGACTTCAATGTACACGGCATTGAGGTCGAAGCCGTCAGAGGTGTCTCGTTCGATGTTGCCCCAGGTTCCACGGTCGCGCTGGTCGGTGAGAGCGGTTCTGGTAAATCGGTAATCGCCCAGTCAATCATGCGTATACTGCCCGACACCGGGACCATCACAAACGGCGAGATTTTGTTTTCCGACCCGAAGCGCGGTGGCGAAGTTGTCGATATTGCCAAGCTGGATGGCAAGGGATCCCACATGAGGAGCATACGCGGCGGCAATATTTCGATGATCTTTCAGGAGCCCATGGTATCCATGTCGCCCCTGCACACCGTCGGCGATCAGGTTAGCGAGGCTTTGTTTCTTCACCGGGATGTGGGAAGACAGGAGGGGCTGGATTTTACGGAGGAAATGCTGGGGCTCGTCGGATTTCCCGATCCGGCAAACGCAATGAAAACCTACTCCTTTGAATTGTCGGGCGGCCTGCGCCAGCGCGCAATGATTGCTATGGCCCTGGTTTGCCATCCGGCGCTGTTGATTGCCGACGAGCCGACGACCGCGCTGGACGTCACCATTCAGGCGCAAATACTGCATCTCATCATGGATCTTCAGACCGAACTGGGGATGGCAGTATTGATCATTACCCACGACCTGGGCGTCGTTGCCAACGTTGCCGACGAAGTGGTTGTGGCGTATCACGGCGAGGTTATGGAGCGCGGCACGCTGGAGGATATCTTCAGGCG
>CAMYOI010000607.1 GCA_947259955.1 uncultured Gammaproteobacteria bacterium | reverse complement strand
TCGAGACCGGACGGTGATCGGCTGGCGGGTGAGGCAATCTATCCGGCTCGAAAGCCAGGATGCGGCCGGTTTGAGCGAACTCATAGGCAAGCTGCAAAAGCGTCTGGCCATGAGTTCCATCAGCTACGAAATTTCTCCGCAACGTCGGGCACAGGCGGAGCATGGACTGATCGCGCTGGCGCTGGCCTCGTTCGACAAACGCGCTCGACTGATTACCGACGAACTGGGGCGCCCCGGCTACCGGATCGTGAATCTCAATGTGGCGACCTCCGGCATGTCAGTGCGTCCCATACCGGTTCAGCGCATGGCCATGGCCATGGAAGCCGACGGGACGGGTGTCGCGCCTCCGGCGCTGGAAAGCGGAGTACAGAGTGTACAGGTCGAGGTCAATGGGACGATCGAACTGAAACTGAATTGAGACCGGAAATCACGTCATGATCTCGGCAGGACGCCGCTCATCAAAATGATGGTTCGCTGTGTCGCAACGAAGCTGTTGGGGGCGCGCCATGCGCCGATTTCGACCAATTGTGGTTAGCCTGGGTGCAATATGCGGGTTAATGCTTCGATTTCTGAGCAGGCTCGGCCCGGTCATCTATTTTATCTGCGATGTCCGCGGCCTCCCTGATGGTTTCGGAAATATATTCCCTGGAAGTTTCATCGATAGGCTCCGACCCTTCTTTAGCCGCCCCGCGTGCGTCTGGTGACGACCCGATTTTTTCCGTCGACCCAACAGGGGCGGCCGCATCCCGGATCGCGTCATCCCCGTCGGTTTCCGGTGCTTTAGTCGCATCGGGCAGGGTGATGAACACCCTGCCCTTTTGCTGTTCCAACAGTCTCATATCGCCCGCGGAATCGCCCAGCCTATGGGCACCCTCGGAAAGATGTTTGTAGACCTTGACGTAGTCCTGGGTCAGGTCGTTGACTAGTTCTGACGTCGTATTGAAGTGGTCGGCCACACTGGCTTTGTAGGCCTCGAACTTCTGCTCTGTTTTCTCGAGTTCAGCCTTGAGCTTCCTGGCGTCTTTGCCGCCTCGGGACATGACGCCGAACAATACTGCGCCCATTTGTATGAATAAAAACGGTGCGATGAATTATACGTGACCCGGGGTTGTATTGACATGCCAAACGAGGCCCGTGGCGACCAAATGCTCGGCCGTAGGACTCGCGACCGGATTTCCGGGGTTTCGGAAAACCGATTGTCCGTTATCATTACCATCAGACAACAGGGCAGATTTTCATGTTACCGAAATCAATCGCCCACGGCGGCGTGTGGGATATGGACAACGCGCAGGGATGGATGGACGACCATGGTGGAGTCCAATGCGCGTTCAATGCGGGCGCACTGTCTGACTCCGAAAACCTCTGCTATTTTGCCAACCTCGGTAGTTGCTGATTGAAAAATTCCGTGGACATTTCCATCGGCGAAGCCCGAAAACTGGCGCTGCTCAGCCAGCAGCTGCCGTCGTCGACATTCCGGCGCGGACAGCGGGGTGCACGGGATGCGATTGCACGCCTCGGATACGTACAGATCGACACCATTTCCGTGGTAGAGCGTTCACACCACCTCACCTTGTGGAATCGCGTACCGCACTATCGCCGGCAATATCTCGACAGGCTGGTTCTTGACCGTTCGATACTGGAATATTGGGCGCACGCCGCGGCCTACCTGCCGATGTCGGATTACCGGTTTACGCTGCCCCGCATGCGCGCCATCTCGAATGGTCAGCGCCACTGGTACGAAAAAAACCCAAAGCTCATGAAAGAGATCCTCGCACAGGTGCGTTCGAACGGGCCGACCCGGGCGAAGGATATCGAGTCGCACCGCAGCGGTGCCGACGGGATGTGGGAATGGGGACCGGTGAAACAGTCGCTCGAGATGTTGTTCATGGAGGGCAGACTCCTGGTGACCCGGCGACACGGTTTTCAGAAAGTATTCGATTTGGCGGAACGCGTGGTGCCGCCGGGCATAGACACCTCGGAACCCACGAAAAGTGAATATGCCCACTGGCTCATCGAACGTCATTTGGAGGCACACGGACTCGGGCGGCTGGTGGAGTTCAGCTACCTGAGACGCGGAATGGGCGCCGCGGTAAAAACCGCGCTTCTGCAAAAAGTCGAGCAAGGAGATGTGATACCGCTGCGAATGAAGCGATCCGGGGCGATCTACTATGCGGACAGTAAGTTCGAGCGCGTGCTCTCGCAACGCCTTTCACGAAACCGCGTGAAGTTCCTTTCGCCCTTCGACAACCTGATTATCCAGCGTAAACGCGTGGAACAGTTGTTCGATTTCGACTATCAGCTGGAATGCTATGTTCCTGTGGACAAAAGACGATGGGGTTACTTCTGCCTGCCCGTACTGTGGCGCGGCAGGCTCGTCGCCAGGATGGATGCCAAAGCGGATCGCAGGAACAGGGTGTTCAGGATACATTCCTTCATGATGGAAGCGGGGATCAACGATCTCGATGAGTTTGCACGGCAGGTTGCCCGAGAACTCGAGAGACTGACGGAGTTCCACCGCTGCGAGCGGATCACGATTGGATCGGTATCGCCCGGCTCGTTGAAAAGCCTGCTTCGTCAGGCGACAGCCTGGTAGTAATTTGACCCGACCATGATTTTTCGAACCGCCAGGACCTATGCCCGCAGGATGATGCTGTCGGCCGGGATCGGCTTTTCTCAGCATGCGTGCAAGGCGTGGATCCTGTCCGGCGCTGATCCGGAGCGGGTCGTCGAAGGACTGAAAAAAAGTCGGAATCGACGAACTTTTGAACGGCGCATGCGGCTGGCTGGCCGCATCCTCGCCCACGTTGGCGATGAGGAAGGTGCGCGTCGTATTTTCACAGAACTGCTCGAGCACAATCCTGCTCAGCCGCTATGGTTGAAGTATGCGACAGGCGTACCAGCGCACGACGTGATCGTGCTCGATCGGTACGGCATAGCTTACTGCCCCATGCCAAAGAACGCGTCCTCGAGTATCAAGGCCCGTATGAACTATCTGATGCGCGGCACGAACGACGTCTATGCCCACCGCTTTTTTACGAATGTGTATGAAACCTCCCAGACCACCGATCTTCCCGACCTGGCCGATTACTTCAGTTTTACCGTGATAAGGGATCCTGTCGAGAGGCTGCTCTCCTACTATCAGAAAAATATCATCGAGGAAGATTCCCTCGCCCGTGAACTCGAAAACAGCCGGGTTCGCGAGATAATGTCCACACACCCATCGATCGACGAATTCGTAGGGCAACTCGAATCGTATATTTTCTATTTCGATGACGCTCATCACCATACCTTGCCGCAGTCGGCATACATCAGCACCGCGCTGCCGCATCTATCGCACGTTTACCGGATTTCCGAAACCGATTCGATATTCTCGGAACTGAGCAGCCGCACCCAGACCGACCTCACGCCGACCTATCTATTGAAATCCAATGTCAATGTAGAAAAACTTTTACCCGAACTCAGCAAGACGGCGCGTGACAAACTAAGAGGGTTCTACCGCGTGGACTATGAGCTGCTGAGCCGGTGGTTGGATCCGTAGATCGCCTGCAGCCGGTAGCTCGAATGCCTCGGGCTCATCTTCCCGCAGTTGTTTTGCGATGTGAAATCCATCGACCAGCACGGGCATGAAGTTTGGTCTATATTTAAGATGAAAGCTGAATGATGCGGGGGTGTCATGTGAACAACGCTGACAATCAAGACCGAGAGGCTTGGTATATCTGTTGCGATTGCCAAACAATCCTGGGATTTCTCGGAACCAAGAATCCGCCGCTGGCGTGTGCCTCATGCGGATCAGCGCATATTATTTTCGTCATTCCGCCCGACATCAAATGGTCAAAAGCGGACACCCTT
>CAMYOI010000606.1 GCA_947259955.1 uncultured Gammaproteobacteria bacterium | reverse complement strand
TCTAGATTATATGATTCCCCTTAACGAAACCCATCTTAGAAACATCGTAAGAGAATGGGTCGCCCACTGTAACCGGTCGAGACCACATGCAGCGCTCGGGTCAGGTGTCCCTGATCCGCCGCCCGGTATCCCCGTGTCGATCGGAAATGATCGTCACCGAATTGCTGACAAACTTAAAGTGATCTCTACACCAATGCTAGGCGGACTCCATCATGAGTACGCGATCGCCTCGGCTTGAGTGTGATGACTTTTTTGCGGATCACAGCCTCGATCCCAATCTGGCTCAAGTGCATATGGGTGTATATGCTGCCGTCGCCTCGAATCATTTCGGTCATGGTAATCGTCCTGGCGTCGACAGCCTGGTCATCCCTGATGGCGGACGATCTGCCCTTCTGGCGTCGGCTCATAGAGAATCGGCTCGAAAAGATCCGCTCAGGGGCGACCCGGGCGCCCGTTCTGCGGCACCTACAGATTCATTCGCTGAACTATGTGCACTATCGTATCGAGAATCGTTCTGGGGTTTCTTTGCCCGGGCCCGAGGAGGTCGATTCGTTCGTGCGCGCACGGGATCGTGGGGAGTCACAGGCTTTGGACTACCTGGACGAATTATTCGGGGAGCGAGAAGATCTGAAGGCGCTCGCCGTGAGAGATATCGATGGCAATGGCGTCCCCGACTATCGGATCAGTGACTACTACGGAAAATTCATGGAGGGGGACGTCGACGTCGACGGGGACGGGATACGAAACGTATTCGACAGCGATCCCTATGATCCGCATCGGGGCGGCAAGGACGGTGACGGTGGCGGCATTCCGGACCTCGCGGGGTCGTTCACCGATGATAATGCCAACGGGCTTCCGGATCATCTCGACTGGGCTTTGCAGAAAGAGGACCCGGAATTCGGGGAGATACAGCGACGATTGCTACTCGATCACAAAATCGTTCTGGTTGAAAGGAACGCCGTTTATGATCTGTCACTGGTGAAGGCGGTCGAAGATGCCATCGGCAAGGTGTTCCGTGCCTATTTCGATCGGGAGCCGGTCATGCCGACATTACGAACGATTGCCACTGAAAAAACAGCCCTGTTGGGCAAGCTGCTGAGCAAGGTTGCGGAAGACAACACCAGCGCGCAGGTGTTCTCACAGACACAGTCGCTGACGATCTATGACGACGGTCGCAACGTTCCTTACAAGATTGGATTGCTGGGATTGTTGGTCCATGAAATCGGGCACAGCTATCACATGTCACTAGATTTCAAGGCTGACGATCTCGACGCTGAAAACGGCATGTTGGAATTCCCGGCCCCCGCGTTCACCAAATCGATCGCGCCGTTTGGCTGGGTAACGACTGATTACTACAACGGCGAGTTTTCTGGTGCGTTACCCGTGATGCCGCTTTTTGCCTACACCGGGATTTCCGAACCGTTGTTCGATTTCAATGGGCGTACGCCGGAGCAGTGGAGCGAGTGGCTCACGGTCATGTACGACGATCTGGATCAACCGTCGGATTACCTCGAAAAAGAGCCTTTCCGCCGGCGCCACATCGTAGGTGATTATTCGCTGACCAGTCCTTATGAATGGTATGGCGACAATCTGCTCGCTTACGTCCTGGTGGTGCTGGAACGTGAGGTTCTCGATTCCCTCGCCAGGGAGGGCCGGGAAGCGGAATCGGAATCGATCAAGCGTCGAATTTCGTCGGCGATGCGGCAAATCTGGCCCGGTTTTTACCACGGCAATATTGCGCCGGATGTGTTCGAGTATTTCGAGAGATTGTTTCCTATTCTGCCGGAAGACCGCCGGTTTCTCGCGGCGAGATACATGTTTCCCCTTGTCTTCCGCAAAAACCCTATCTGCCCCATTTTGGTGGTTTCACGAAGCCTTGATCATCATTTAGCAAACGTCGATGACCTACACTATAGTTATTAACGGTTTCCGTTACTATCGAATTGCGTTATTATCTCAACGTGATCAAGAGTTTCCGCGACAAAAATACGGAAAAAGTCGCAAACAGCGAGTATTCGCGCCGTTTCCCAACGGACATTCAACGCCGCGCCAAAATGCGACTTGACCGAATAAACGCCGCAGTAGTTTTAGAAGACTTACAAGTTCCGCACTCACATCGTCTGGAAAGATTAAAGGGCGAACGCAAAGGTCTTTACAGTATCCGGATCAATGATCAGTGGCGTGTTTGCTTTCGGTGGAAAGACGGCGATGCAAATGACGTTGAAATAGTTGATTACCACAAGTGACAATGTTAAAGAAAATTAAACCCATTCATCCTGGTGAACATTTGGCCGAGTTCCTGGACGAGTTTGAGATCAGTCAGTACCGACTTGCCAAAGATGTCCAGGTTCCTCCGAGGCGTATTAATGAAATCGTCCATGGCAAACGAAGCATTACCGCCGATACCGCGTTACGCTTGGGGCGTTATTTCGGGACGTCGGCGCAGTTTTGGATGAATCTGCAGGGCAACTATGACCTGGAGATTACCAAAGGCGCAGTAGACCTGCGACAGATACCAGCAGCCAACCAGTAGTACGATGCGGCAACACGAATTGCCTTAGTATTTCTGTCGAAGCACTTTAATTGGCGACCAGCGCTCGTGCTCGTCCAGCCCGCTACGCTGGTGCACTGGCATCGACAAGGTTTCCGCTTATTCTGGCGATGGAAGTCACGACCTGGCCGGCCCCAGATACCGGTCGAACTCAGGCACCTTATCCGCGAGATGGCCTTGGATAATGTGAGCTGGGGCGAAGAACGGATCGCGAATGAGCTATTGCTCAAGCTCGGA
>CAMYOI010000605.1 GCA_947259955.1 uncultured Gammaproteobacteria bacterium | reverse complement strand
ACCGAAATATACGCGAGGGCTTATAACCAGAACACTGAAGCGGTGGAATTCTATGAATTCACACGGACCATGCAGTCCTACAGGTCTGTCATCGCCGACAACACGACCCTAGTCATTTCAACAGACAGTGACCTTTTCAAGTTTCTGAAGGGCATGGCCCCCGATGGGGAAGTTACGCAAACCAAAAACCGAGGCGGCAACTGATCATGTTGAACTTTCCGAATCCAAGCCGCAGTTTCGATGCTGCGAAAAACCGCGTCCGATTTTGGGGATATGACAGTGCGCTCGAGATTTCATTTTTTGTGGAAGCGGACGCTCTGAAACAGCTATGTCCGGACATGAGTAGCGTCGAAGCCGGATTCCTCAAAGCATTCGATGCCGCAAGGGCACGGATCCATGAGGTTGCAAACAAAGCCTATGTACGAAGCAGCAAGGGCACCTATGCTTACATTTTGGCAGCGGAGGATTTTTAAGAATGTTTGCGGCGTTAACATCTGCCTGCTGCGCTTGATGCGTTCGGGGATTTCGCCGTCACCCAGACGAGCATCAGAAGGCCGGCCGCGGCCGACACTACGGACGCGGCCAGAATCCCGAGTTTGGCGCCCTCCAGCATGGCTGGTGTATAAGCCAATCCGGCGATGAACAGCGACATCGTGAAGCCGACCCCGGTGAGGAGCGCTCCGGCTGCCAGGAGAGACCAGCTCAATTCGGATGGCCTGGTCACGAGGCCGAGGCGCACGGCGAGCCAACTGGAGGCGATCACACCTGTTGGCTTGCCTAAAACCAAGCCTACAAAGATTGCCACGGAAACCGGTTGTCCGATGTCTGCACCAGAGATCGTGACCCCAGCATTGGCGAATGCGAAGATTGGCATTATCGCGAAGCTCACCCAAGGGTGCATCACCATCTCCAGGCGTTCAGCCGGGGAGAGCGCCTCCGTTACAGCAATACCGGCCCGCTGAAGGTCACTGCGATCAATCGTATCCCCGCTCCAATGGTCACCTCTGGGATAGGCAAGCACACGCTCGAGAATTGCGCGCAGCCGGTCGTCGCTGACCCATCCGTGTGTGGACGTCATCAAACCCAGCACGACACCAGCTAAGGTGGGATGGATGCCCGATGCGTCGAAACAAAGCCAGATCACGCTGGCGAGCAGGAAGTAGACCGTAACGCTTCTGATCCCGATCAGCGTAGCTCCCAGCGTGGCGACAAGGCCAAGCGCCGCAAGCCCGAGCGCTGCCCAGTTCGGCGCGTCGCCAAAGCCGACGGCAACCACCAGGATGGCGCCCACGTCATCGAAGATTGCCAGTGACAAGAGATACAGGCGAAGACTCGGCGGGATGCGGGAGCCGAGGAGTGCGAGGCATCCGATGACGAATGCCGTGTCGGTGGCCACCACGGTGCCCCAGCCATGCATCCCGAGTTGGCTGTTCATGAGCGCAAGGTAGAGCGCCGCAGGGAGTAGCATGCCGCCAAGCGCGCCAGCGAGCGATAGCGCTGCGACGCGCAAGATCGGCAGCTTACCCAGGACTAGCGCACGCTTGAGCTCCAGAGTAACCACAAAGAAGAAAAATGTCATCAACCCCTCGTTGATCCAATGCCGCAACGAACGGGTGAAATCCAGCGAGCCGAAGTGCAGACCGATCGGGGTCTCCCAGAACGCCGAAAACGGCACGGACCATGTCGAGTTCGATAGGATCAAGGCCGCGACTGTCGCAAGGAACAACATGACACCCGTCGCGACTTTGATCTTGAGAAACCGAGCGAAGGGCTTGGTGATCCGGTCGGCAATCTCGGGGGGCAGGTCAGTGCTACCTTCATGCATCATGTTCAGATCCAGTCTGTGATTCCTGTGAAGGCGTCAACATGGATTGCCTGCGCCAGATTTCCGCATTCTTTGTCGAATTTCCTGCGTAAACGACAATTCCATTATCTGAGGTGTCCCTCGAGTGAGGCTGTAAGCTAGATTGTGTAACTGCGCGCTAATATTCTAACTTTGAGAGAGCAGGATAAGGTAAATGAGCAACAAAATCGACAATCCAGAATTGATACGTTGTCGCCGCTGGACTTGGGATCGCGGCTACTGATCCGGTAAGGTAACGCCCGTTAAGCGCGCCGGCGTACAGACATAGAAGACCCAGCAAAGTATTGTCATCTAACTCGAGGGTAATCAAGTTTCAGGAGCAAAAATCATGTCGAAGAATCGCAATAGCAATAGGGAGCCTAGGAAACGGCCGGCCGTTTGCGGGGTCTGGAACTAGACGTTCGTGAACGTTTGCGCTTGGCCCTGATCCGGGCAACTCGAGGCTACGTTAGTCAGCACCGGGTGTTTTATATTGCCGCCAGTCAGGTTGCAGCCCCACCCCGCTGGCGAAAGGGGCGAGTTGGTGCGGAAGCGCTGACAGACCGGACATCCACCGAGGCCCGAATACCGGAGACTTTCTTTTGCTGGTCCGCTATGGCAGCGGCAATCTAAGACACAAGAGCATACATCTTTGTATCAAGATCGAACTATATCGCGTACAATGATTGCTCACGCCCAAATGGGGCACGCTCGCAAGAGCGACGACGGAAACAGATTGTGGCATGTTCAACGGACATGGCAACCCAGAGTGCTCTTCCTTCGCTTCCTCCCTCATTGAATACTGCCTCGCCTCCGGGCGACGGATTCAGGCACGCTCCATAAGTAAGTATTTTACTTCGCCCATTGGGCGAGAGGCACAAATGATGAAACTAATTCAATTTTGTGTTTTGCCATAAACTCAGGATCCGCAGCAACGAACTTAATTGAAGACGGTGGCTTCGAACTGGAGCTCGTCGAGCCCGGTGATTTCAAACTGGGTCTCGGAGCCTATGGTGCCTGGACATCACCCACCGGTGATTGTGCTGGAAGCACTGAGATTTTAGGCCTGCCTCTTCCTCGTGCACTGGGTGTGCTCAGTGTGAAACCGCTACCTGCGTACGAGGGAGATGAGGCGATGAATCTTGGCCCCTGTTTCGGTGCCGGTAGCGTCAGCCAAGTTTTCGCAACCATAGTCGGGAAGAGTTATGTTCTTTCGCTCGCGGTGATTGGTGGAACGGTAACGGCCACGGTATTTAATCCAGTCCAGACCGACCTAACTGCCGACTTCGTGGCGCCGGAGGGCGATGTATGGGGCACTGGTAGCTTCAAGTTTACGGCTACCAACACTAAAACAATTATTGTTGTCCAAAATACGAGCCCTAGGACGAGTACTTGTTGTGCCACAACCATCGACGATGTGCGTATTGTTTCCATTATCCCGGAGTCAAAGTCGCATTAATCCTGGCACCGACCCTGAACGTGACCAATCTCTACTCTAACGGTAAGACGCTGGTCTCGATTCTGGGGCGGATTCGTTTCCTAATTTCGAGGTCGAATTCGGGACCATCAGATTTGTGAAGGAGGCTGTGCCAAATTGGCGGGACTCCCCTTTCACGCGAAAGTCCTATCCATTGAAGAAGAGAGAGCAACTGACGAATATGCTAACAAGAGACCCTCTCGACATCTTCACCAGCTGGTCGGAAGGAGAGTGATGAATCCGTTCCTTCGATTTGGCGTTGGACGACGCTGTCGGTCGCCGCCATGGAACGACAAGACACCTGTGCGGGAAGAGCTTTTCGGCGTCGACCGGCTTGAGCAACACGCCGGGAGCCTTGCGGCCGCGCAGCCGGTGACGACGACCCCACCAAGGGTCCTGTCTTTGCAAACCCGACTGAAGGACAACGCCAAGGCGTTGCTTGCGGCTTATCGCGCGAGCGCCCTGCAACTGGAGAGCGGCCGCGGGGTGGTTCCTGCAGCAGAATGGCTCCTCGACAACTATCATCTCATCGAGGCGCAGAT
>CAMYOI010000604.1 GCA_947259955.1 uncultured Gammaproteobacteria bacterium | reverse complement strand
CTGGAGCAGGTCATGCAGGAGTCCAGGGCGGAACGCCAGCGCATTCAGGACGAGGCCGAACGAGCGAAGGACCTGCCCGTGGCATCCGGGCAATAAATCGGTTTACCCTCCGATCGGCGTGACACGGTCAAAATCCCCGGGCAACGAATTTCCATTTGCTTACACATGCGCGGTTATCGCTGAAATTTCGTAGGAGGCGCGTCCTCGCGCCGATGCCGTAATGCCGATCAACCCACCACGCGCGAATGAATGAAGCACGCGCCACACTGATCGAGGGCTCTGTCGGCCGCCACCTCAGATCACTCACGGTACCGATGATCTGGGGCATCGCGGCCATCATGTCGCTGAACATCGTCGACACCTGGTTCGTCGCCCAGCTTGGAGAGCGTCACCTAGCCGCGATCAGCTTCACCTTCCCGGTGACCATGGTCCTGATCAGCCTGGGAATCGGATTGATGGCCGGGACCGCCTCCGCCCTCTCCAGGGTGGTAGGCAGCGGGGATATGCAACGTGTCCGGCGCATGACGACCGACGTGACCCTGCTGGCCACCGCATTGGCGGTTGTTGTAACCGTTGCGGGTCTCGCCAGCATGGAATGGGTGTTCCGCGCCATGGGTGCGGACGACGCGCTGCTGCCGCTGATCGAGGACTATATGACCGTGTGGTATTCGGGGTTCGTATTCTTTTTGGTACCCATGGTCGGCTTCGGTGCCATCCGGGCAACCGGGGACAGCAAACTGCAGAGCCAGATCATGATCGGAGTAGCCGTCATGAACCTGTTCCTGGACCCTCTGCTGATTTTTGGCCTAGCGGGGCTGCCGCGAATGGAGATGCAGGGTGCGGCACTGGCCTCGGTGTTGGCTCGTGCGGCGGGGCTGTTCGTCGGCTACTGGGCGCTGCAGCACCGGAAAAATCTGCTGGCGTTCTCCTTCCCCCGCCTCCAGGAATTCTGGCGCTCGAACCGGGACGTGCTCCACGTGGGACTTCCCGCAGCAGGCACCAACATGATCATTCCCCTGGCCGCCTCCATCATTGTCGCCATAGTTGCAACATACGGCACCGATGCGGTGGCGGGTTACGGTGCCGCGACGCGCATCGAACAAATTGCGCTGGTTGTCTACTACGCGATGTCCTCGATGATCGGACCTTTCGTTGGCCAGAATTTAGGCGCCCACGAATACGGACGTATCGAGCAGGCGATATCGCTCTGCTGGAAGTTCTGCCTGTGGTCCGGTATCGCTTTGGCCGTTGCCCTGGTTGTGAGTGGACCCTCGCTGGTCGGATTTTTCGGTGCCGGAGAGGAGGTGAACCGGGTCGGCAGCGCCTACCTTTGGATAGTCCCTGTCAGTTTCGGCCTGAACGGCGTCGTGATGGTCATCAACGCCGCGTTCAACGGACTCGGTAAACCCCTGCCCGCCGTCGCCATATCGATGACGCGGATGTTCGTTCTGACCGTGCCGCTTGCCTATCTTGGTTCCCTGATGTGGGGCGTAAACGGCGTATTCGCGGGAGTCGCGGTCGCCAACACATTG
Source organism: uncultured Gammaproteobacteria bacterium (assembly GCA_947259955.1). Classification (GTDB taxonomy): domain Bacteria; phylum Pseudomonadota; class Gammaproteobacteria; order Arenicellales; family JAANXG01; genus JAHEKE01. The sequence continues at coordinate 1,269 of CAMYOI010000604.1, read as the reverse complement.
AGCGGGGTCATGGCATGGGTGTGGATCCGACGACATTTTCACAGGCAATTCGCGATGGAGTCCGAAACATACGGGTCGAGAATTTAAAATGATCGAACCTGGCAGCATGGTCAGATCCTTACCAAGACGCTAAAATGAATTCTTCCGAACTCAATTCGCCCAGGTTTTGATGGCTAGTCTGTTCTTGAGATTACTCACTATTGCGATGATCGCCGCCGCGATGTCGGCCCCCACGGCACGGGCTGATGATCTCCGTTCATCCGTACAAAACCCCATAAGCTCGCTGATCAGCCTGCCATTCAAATTCACCTTCGATTTCGGCGCCGATAACGGCGAAGCCGCAATTCTGAATGCCAATCCAGTGGTGCCAGTGACGGTGGGAAAGTGGAATCTGGTGAATCGAGCCCTCATCCCGCTAGCCGACGTGGACGGTGCAATCAACGGACTGCCTGGCAACCCCAATCCGATACCGGGAGACGGTGCCAGCGGTCTGGGCGACATCAACTATTCACTGTATTTTTCGCCGGTTGAATCCGGCAGGCTGATCTGGGGAGCCGGTCCTTCCCTGACTGCGCCGACTGCCTCGGACGATCAGCTCGGCGCCGGCAAGTGGAGCGGCGGCTTGTCCGCCGTAGGGCTTACTCAGCCGAAATGGGGAAGTATGGGACTGCTTGCGCGGCAATTGTGGTCGTTTGCGGGCGATGCGGACCGCAGGGACGTCAGTCAGTTGCTGCTGGAGCCTTTCTTGAACTACAACCTCGACAACGGCTGGTTTCTGCTCACCGATATCGTTGCGACCGCCAACTGGAAAGGGGACAGCGGCAATCGCTGGACCGTGCCCCTTGGCGGCGGCTTCGGACGGGTATTCAAGGTCGGCGGGCAGGCGATAAATTCACGACTGGAAGCCTACTACAACGTCGAACGTCCAGACGGCGCGCCGGAATGGAACCTGCAGTTCACCTGGCAGTTCCTGTTTCCGAAGAAATGAATCGTCAACGGTGACGTTCTAGCTGTTTTTATACATCCTTTAAGGAAGCTTTTATTCATTCAGTATTTCGTCATTGCGAAGCGAAGCAATCCAGCAGCATTTTCCTGCAAGGAGTTCTGCATTGCTGCGTCCTGCCAGATTCTAATACGTCGAACCATCAAGCTTATTCGTGAACCGGAGATATATTATGAAAAAGTTGTTTGAATTTTCGCTTTTCCTTGTCTTCGTCGCCGTAGCCTGTCCAACTACAGCATCAACGGCACACCGGTCAACAACAAGTA
>CAMYOI010000603.1 GCA_947259955.1 uncultured Gammaproteobacteria bacterium | reverse complement strand
ACGTTTTGCTGGCTGCCGATAATGGTCGATTAAAGTTGTCAGCCAATAATTTTGAGATTGGCATAAATTGCTGGGTCGGGGCCAAGATAGATGAAGAAGGGGCCATTACCGTGCCGGCTCGGTTGCTGTGACTGAGAAATGAAATACAAAAAATGCTGAACATTAACCACTTAAAGCTCACCCCTTTGCTGCTATGGCTCTTTTTCATGACACCTGTTGCTGTCGCCAGTGAAGAAACCCACGGCGAGGAAGAGGATGCCTATAAGCATCTTCTGGGGTTATTCGTTGGCGTCACGCGTGAAGAAAGTGAAAGCCTGGAAACGCTGGGTATCGAGTATGCATACCGGATCAATCGGCACTGGTCGATCGGCGCTTTGGCGGAGCGTGCCGACCGAGAGAAAGCCTCCACGCTGGTGCTTGCAACCGTTACTCTGTTTCCCTACAAGCGTTGGTTTATAGGGGGCGGCGTTGGTCGTAAGGACCCAGGAGATGAACGGGAGAACACTGTCCGCGTCAGTATCGGCTATGAGTTCGAGTTCGATGGAGGGTGGGGCTTTGCGCCGCAGGCCGCTAAGGATTTTATCGAGAACGAAGAGGATGAAGAGGTTTACGGCATCACTTTTTATAAGTTGTTTTGACAACTCGTATTACGGTCACGACCCCTATTTGCTATTTGGGGGACTGACATCTATTTGTTGCGGCCGATCCTGGTTTGGTGAGTGGCACGGAGCGGTTTCACCAACATCCCCACCGATGGTGATGCAATCGAAGAGCGTATAGGTGAGGGGCTTGCCTTCTCTACCGAGTAGGACCGGCGTAACGTTCGTATGATATTGAACTCTGTTACAGAAAAAACCTGACACCAGAAACCTATATTTGAAAAAGGAGGTTTACCATGAAAAGAAAATGTATCCCTACAGTATCAGTGATCATTCTCACAGTGGTGACGACAGTCTCATCGGCTTTGGCCGAGGATAGGGTCGACGCCTGGTATCCGGCCACCGAAAAAGTAGGCCCCGATGAGATGTTCATTGTCGCGCTCGGCACCGGCATGCCGACACCAATCACTCGCGCCCAGAAGTCGTCTGCTTGGTATGTCGAACTGGGCAATGGTGACATTTTCCTTTTCGACGTCGGATCTGGCTCAGCGGAGAACCTTTTCGCACTTCGTCCGGACTTTGACCGCGTTGACAAGGCGTTTGTCAGTCATTTGCATACGGATCACGTCGGTGACGTTGACTCGCTGTGGGTCGGCTGTTGGTTGAGCGGACGATACAAGCCGCTCCACATCTATGGGCCTTCCGGCGCCGAACCGGAACTCGGCACCGCCGCCTTCGTCGAGGGGCTCAAGAAAGCCTTCGCGTGGGATATTAAGGGACGTTCGGGCGCGCTACCGGATGCCGGCGGACAGCTGATTGCCCACGAGTTCGACTTCAAGCAAGAAAATATTGTCGTTTATCAAGAGAACGGCGTCACGATTACCGCGTGGCCGGCGATTCACATACTCGATGGGCCGGTGAGCTACCGGCTGGAGTGGAACGGATTGAGCTTCGTCTTCGGTGGCGACAGCGCGCCGAACAAGTGGTTCATCGAGAATGCCAAAAACGCGGATTTCGTCATCCACGAGTGCTTCTACACACCCGAAGGACTGGCCAGCTATCTCGGATGGGGCCTAAGGCAGGCGACCTTTGTCTCCTCCTACATCCACACCCCGCCCGCCGGGTTCGGCAAGATCATGTCTGCGGTCAAGCCGAGACTGGCCGTCGGCTACCATTCGATCCTCGTTCCCGAGATGTACCAGCAGATGATCGAGGAAATACGCACCACTGCTGGTCATCGCCGACGATCTCATGGCCTGGACCGTCACAAAGGACGCTATCGTTCAGCGAGAAGTCGTGTCTTCCGAACGGGTGCAGCCCCCAGTGCCGACTCGGGCGTACATTACGGCGAAACGCAGTGGCGAGGCTAGTGTTGGTGACTTCATCAGTGCCGGTAAGTGGGAAGGCTACACGCCGCCGCCGTTACCAGAACAGTAAGCAAGGAGAAGGCAACGACAACAGCCCATGGCCGTGTGGCTTCAATTGCGAGCAGTTGTCTCATAACCCTGTAGTGGTCCAACGATCTTCAGGGCTGTACGTTTGAGTCGATCATGGGCTTTCGCTTCAAATATTCGAACGCGGTTATAGCGGCAGATTGAGTATATAGCCCGCCAATTATGGGAACCCAATATAAAACGCGGAGCCTGAAGATGATGTTGTTTGGTAATCCAAATTACAGGAGAAGTGCTCGTACTCTTATTGCGGTTGCTATTCTAGGTCTCCTGGTCCCTCACGGATATGTTGCCCAGACGGCTGATGCACAAAGTAACCTTCCGAATATTCTTCTCATTGTTGCGGACGACTTGGGCTACAGCGACATACGGCCGTTCGGAGGTGAGATTCAAACGCCCGTGCTCGACCAGTTGGCGGCTGAAGGCATGCGCTTTTCGAATTTCCATGTTCTGCCGACCTGCTCACCGACCAGGGCGGCACTACTGTCCGGCAACGACAATCATGTTGCCGGGATGGGTGTCATGGCTGAGTTCATCTACCCAGCTATCGAGGATCTGCCCGGCTATGCCGGCCATCTTGTCGATCAAGTGGCGACGATTCCGGAGGTCATGAGATCAGCCGGTTATCACACCTACATGACGGGGAAATGGCACCTGGGACAGCAGGATGAGCAGAGCCCTTTTAACCGCGGATTCGAAAAGACGTTCACCATGATGAACGGTGGCGGCAGCCATTGGGCAGATATGCGACCGCTTTCCCCACCGCAAAGCATGATCTACCGAAGAAATGGCGAACGGCTCACGGAGCTACCGGATGACTTTTACTCGACCAAGGACTACACGGACGCGTTGATCGAATTTATTGACGGCGGCAAGGGTGACGCCAAGCCGTTTTTTGCCTATTTGTCGTATACAGCGCCGCATGATCCTCTACACGCTCCGGCGGAGTACATCAAGAAGTACAAGGGCAAGTACGATGACGGCTGGGATGTGTTGGGCTTGCAGCGGCTTGAGAACCTTAAAGAACTCGGCTTGGTGCCCGCCAGTGTCAATGAGTTTCCCGCCAACTTTATGATAAGAAAGTGGGAAACATTGGGTGCTGACGAAAAACGAAGGCATGCCCGTGACATGGAAGTCTATGCCGCCATGGTGGATTATTTGGACATGTCGATTGGACGAGTATTCGACTATCTGCGAGACAATGAATTGTACGATGATACGCTGATCGTATTTTTCTCCGACAACGGTGCGAATGGGGCACCTGCGACGGCCTACCCTGGCAATGCGGACGGCACGTATCTGGCTTCGTTCAACAACGAGATTGATAACCGCGGCCTGCCGAATTCCTTCATCGACACGGGCCCGGGGTGGGCGCAGGCAAGTTCTGTTCCCTTCAAGTTATTCAAAAGTTTTACCACGCAGGGCGGGATCAAGGCTCCGATGATTGTGAAGTTACCGGGGGAGAATACTGCCAGGGGAAAGTGGAACCACTCTTTCCTGCATATCACCGACATCATGCCAACGTTTCTCGAAGTCGCTGACGCCCCCTATCCTGAAGTTGTCAATGGTAAGTCGGTAATACAGCCCATAGGTAAATCCATGCTGCCGGTGTTGATGGGTAAGCGTGATAGCTTGCACAGGGGAGAAGGCATGGGCTACGAACTGTTTGAGATGAAGGCCTTTATACAAGACGAATGGAAGATTCTTCGTTTGCCTGTTCCCTTTGGCTCCGGTGAATGGACCCTGCACAATCTGAAAGAAGACCCCGGAGAGATTCTCGACCTTTCAGACCAGCATCCGGAAAAGAAAGCGAAATTGCTTGCAGCCTGGCAGGACTATGCTAAACAAAACGAAGTCTTCGATCACAAAGGTCGATTCGACGCCTTATATAAAAAAGCCTATGGCGTTGGAAATTGAGCTCAAAGGCGTAAGCGTGGCGAATCCGAAAAACGACGCGGGCTCGGTGTTTTGTCGGCGCAACACATGCCGGGGATGAGCTCTTATACGATCATTACGATTAGGGGTCAGACCCGAATGGCACTTACTTAAGCGTAACTGTTTGAAGAGAAACACGAAAAAGCTGGCTCGAGGTGATAAGGTTAAGTTTGCGAAAACAAGACCAGTCACCCTGGGAGCCAGCTCACATGCATCGTACCTGCCCTGCGCGTTCACATCAACAAAGGCGTATTCGAAATCATGCCGAGAGTGCTGATGCCTATGCGTTTTTTAATCTTCTCACCGGCCCTGAGACGCTGGACCAGGTGGAGTTGCTGCTGCCCGAACATCGAGAGCGGTTGTTTCCTCCGACGGAGGTACTGTCGATGTTCCTGGCCCAGGCGATGAGTGCGGATCGTTCCTGCCAGAGGGCGGTGAATGAATCGGCGATCAAGCGATTGGCGGGTGGTCTGCCGGGTTGCAGTACGCATACGGGAGCCTATTGCCGAGCCCGAGAGCGGCTGCCGGTGGAGATGGTCTGTGGCTTAGTCCACCACACGGGGGCGTTGATGTCTGCACAAACACCGCAGGCGTGGCATTGGCGGGGTCGACCGGTGCGGATGGTTGATGGCACGACCGTACCG
>CAMYOI010000602.1 GCA_947259955.1 uncultured Gammaproteobacteria bacterium | reverse complement strand
CGGGCAGCGAGATGCCGCGCTTCTTCAGTAATAAAATGAAGGCCCTGGGCGGTAACCCAAAAGATTCGCAACTGGTTCGCTTCGGCGCTTCGACCAAGGTCGGTGGAGTCACTATCACTACGGTGCCAGCGGTTCACTCCAACGGCATCGCCGGGGGTATGATCGGCGGCCAACTCGGTGAATTGCTCAACGCCGCCGGACTTACCGCCTACGCTGGCCCGCCCACCGGTTACGTGCTGACCTTCTCCAACGGACTCGTGGTCTACCTGTCCGGAGATACAGGCGTTACCGCGGAACAGGACACCGTAGTGCGGCAACTGTACAACGCCAAATTGGTAGTGATGAACATCGGTGACACCTTCACCACTGGGCCCAAAGAGGCCGCCTGGGTGATCAACGAACTTGTGCAGCCTGCCTCCGTGATCGCCTCCCATGCGAACCAACCATCCACCAAGAGTGGCAAGGTGATCGAGGGAACCCGACTAGACACGTTCATGAAGGCAGTCAACGTTCCGGTGCACACACCGTTGAGCAGTCACACCATGTCTTTTAACAGCGACGGCAATTGTGTCGCCGGGTGCTGACACTAACCGAACCTCTTGGCAATAAGAAGGGACAGCTGATCGCATCAGTGCGAAGAATTTTCGTGACCGCCTGTGAAAGAGCTGGGATTAAAGACTTTCGCATTTACGATCTTCGTCACTGTTGTACCGCGTGGCTGGTGTCCACCGGTGTACCATTGACCTAAACCAGCTGTCGTATCCTTGGTGATCAAAGATGACATATTTCGGTGTTGTCTCATGCAAGCGCTCTCCACGCTGCAATCATAGCGAACATCAGAAAAAGCCGAGCTGCCTGCACGGACATTCTGTAGTAGATTTGTCGAGTACTCGACAGCCCATGGTCATCCTTAAGGGGGTGGACGAGCTTTAACTCCTTCGTATCCGTGCCACGTTGCATCAGGGTGATGCCTTCGCCATGATGCGCACATGTTTACGTCAAGAAAGCGACGCCAACAGTCATACGATCATCGACTCAGAGAACTCGTGCGGACCACGGGTAACCCGGATATCGTTGGCGAATTCGGTGTACCGCGCTCGACCGCGATCGGATGGCTACATGCCAGTGTGGACGACCTTATCGAGTCCGGATTGCTTCGCCGCGTACTGGCGCTCAAGGACGTAACATTCTCGAATTCCATGATAGAAGCTTGGTGGCGGACGCTGAAGCACCACTGGCTGTATCTGAATACATTAGATACCGTTGAAAGCGTGAGGCGACTTACCGCGCTTTACGTCGAGGCGCACAACACCGAGATCCCGCATTCGGCCTTCCGGGGACAGACGCCGGATGAGATGTACTATGATCGGGGCAAAGATATCCCCATGCAGCTTCAGGCCGCGAAGAAGCAGGTTCGTGCGGCTCGGTTGGCGACCAATCGAGCAACGTCGTGTGGTCTATGCTGGTCAGGTGCAGAGAAAAATGGGAAGGCGCGAGTCGCAGCGTAGTCATCCGCCGGCGTATGCCCATCTTTCGGTGTCAACGAGCACGGCGCTCGAATGGGCCGCTGTCCTACGCGGGTTCGCGCGGCCGGATTAGCGTAAGATGGGTCAGACCCGCCGAGACGGCGGTCACCATTCTCACAGTCCGTATTAGTCTACGGACAGCTTGTCCCACGGAGAATCCATTCGCCGACGCACGTTCCGGCTGTCGAGCACTCGACGGTTTAAGTGCATAATGTCTGTGGAACCAGCTCGGCTCCGACCCGTTGGATCCGTATTCGATTTCGTGACGATGGTCACAAATTCACAATAAGTTTGGCTCTATTTAAACGCATCCATCGAAAACTAGAGAGAGCAAATTGATTTAGGTAAAAACGATAAATCCTTAATCCACTCGGTAGCCGGCCTCGCGTTGACTTCGTATAGCCAGAACAAATACGGTGTCGATCTCGGGAACGTAACGATAGAGAGCAACATAGCCTCGCGACTGTCGCCCGATTATTAACTCCCTCAGGTTGGCTTGAGCTGGACGACCTATTAGAGGATTAAACTTTAGAACCGAGAGGCTTTCAAGTATTGCGTCAACACGCTCACGTCCGTCCGATACCTCGTGCCGATCAAGATGGTCCAGAATACGTTCGAAATCGTCAACAACTTCCGGAGCAAGTTCTACGCTGGCCACCAGGCCGATCGCTCAGCGAGCCAGCTTTCGCGCCGAAAGTTTCGCCGTCTTCTTGTTTGCCAACCTATCTTCAAGGTAGGTTCGCATCTCTTCCCAGGGTATGGTTTTACCGGAGGAAACGATCTCAGCGTAACGCCGCTCTGCAGTGTCGTAAAAGTCGTTCCGACGTTCTTCGTTATCCACACTCCCGATAATTGCATTGAGAATGAATGCATGTGGGGTCGTGCCAACGCGTTTCGCAGCACGGGCAACACGGTCTTTTAGCTCTTCCGTTATGCGGATTGTGGTCGTAGGCATGATTTTCTCCAACAAATCATTAGCATAATGCAATTGTAGCACATTTGTGCTACAAAAAGTTTCTGATGAGGTGGTGGATGACTCTGACTCGTTGATTCCGTCTTCGCTCCCGTGAGGCGGATACCGTTGATCTAAAACTCCTATCCCTCATCATCATTCATCTGCGAGTGAAAACAACGGATTATGCTTGAGCGCTGACCTTCTTCGCACACCACACCGAGCGGCTTGAGATCGCCGGGCCGAAAAGGAACTTTGTCGCCATGCTACGTCCCATGGTTTTCCTCGTGAGCCTCGCTGTCCACACCCTTGGAGCCCTCTTTC
>CAMYOI010000601.1 GCA_947259955.1 uncultured Gammaproteobacteria bacterium | reverse complement strand
CGACCAGAGCGCCAGCACGATCTCGCCTTCTGATTGGTTCTTCCGTTTGTTTGATAGTGGAATATGTTTTTTCAGGTAGTCGAAGCATTCCCTGCGGACATCGTGACGCGTGGCGGCCAATCGGATTAGCAGATCGGCAAGAATCTTGGACGGTGCGGCCGCCAGTAATTCTGCCAGTGCATCATGCTGCGTCCGTTTTCTCGCCATGGATCGTTACTCGGAAAGCTGAAATTGAACGGTCTGCCCCAGCAGCGGCAGGGCCCTCACCCGATACTGGTGACACAAACGCTCTTTGGCAATGGGCTCTACCTCGGCCAATCCCAGAAAGCCGGCAAAATGCACCAAGGTGCGCCAAGTGTAGCAATTCCGACACGCCTTCTCCGGTTCGATGTATGGCTCCGGGGGAACCTCGTTCAGCACCAACGGGAAGGCTCGCAGAAAGCTGTCTTCATAGAACTCGTGCGGCAGGTTGCCCTTGGCGGTGGGTTTTAACCCCTGCGTGCCGATGGCCCCGGTGAGCAATTCGAAGAGGGTCAGTAACGGTGCTGTCGGAGCACTGTCGAGCACCTCCGGGAAGCGGACCAGTTGTGGCGATGTGAATGGGAAGTGCAACAGGTGATGCATCTGTTCGGGCGACAAACCGTGAAAATCGTCCAGCGCTTTCCGATTCTGCTGCTGGGTCTGCTGCTCGAGAAAGGCCTGGGCCTCTTCCATCGAGTCGAACTGACGCTTCTCCAGCGCCCGGCGCAGTGTCTCGGATGCCTCTGCAGCCCCTTGGGCGGATATAACCGGTTCATCCTTTCCAAGGCAACAATTTTTGTACTTCTTCCCACTGCCGCAGGGGCAGGGATCGTTGCGTCCGACAGTCGCTGTTTTCATGAGATCTCCGACAGTGTTTGCCTTTGAGTCAATGCGTTCTTCATTACATCCAACTCCGTTTTCGATGTTTGATGTGCTCAGCAACTGAAGATTTCGGGTATGGGCTTTAACCTTGGATCAGTATTTTGAAGCCAAACATGAATGCGCTTTTTCGACGATGGGTATGTGGAATCTCTCCGGCGAGTGTAACCTCCCGGGAAGCCCACTTAAAAAGGTGCCGGATATCAAACCAGTCGTATCCAGTACGACCTTCATCGTCGACCGCGTACTGTAGCGATGGATTTCTTGATATCTGAGCGTTTCATGCCGGCTTTACGGGCCTGTTGCCGAGCCTCTCGGATCAGCGCATCGAATTCATCCATGGCAGGCGGGGTTATCGTTTTTAGTATGACAGCATCCTTCCCGGCAACGACCACGAATTGGGAACCGGTCTTAAGGTCGAGGCGCCTACGAATATCCTCGGGAATAACGACCTGAACTTTCGACGACATCTTTGTTGTAGCAAGCTCTGTCATAATCACTTACCTGTTCGTTTTTGATCTTACTAGTAAGATCATGAAAGCGGAACCGCACAAAGATCAAGGTATGGGTGAGTCTATGAGACAAGAGTCAGCACTCGTTTCGGCATAAGGGAATCAAGCGATTCTTCGAATATGGCAAAAGTCGGGGATCCAAGCCAATCACGCCGGAAGACTTCGATTGCAGCTCGCGGCCTTGGACACTGCTCAGAGCATTGATGATATGGAACTTCCAGGGTACAAGCTACATCCACTCAAAGGCCGCTTGAAGAACCGCTGGTCGATCTGGGTTAATGGAAACTGGCGACTGACCTTTGAGTTTAGAGAAGGAAACGTATTTGTCATAGATTATGAGGACCATCACAAATGACGATGCATAGTCCGCCTCACCCGGGAGAATTCATCCGGGAGACCTATATTGAACCTTTTGGAATTAGCATTCGTTCGCTTGCGGAGAGCCTGGGTGTATCTCCATCTACTTTAGCGAGGATTGTCAGTATGCGTAGCGCCATCAGCCCTGAAATGGCCTTGAGGCTTTCCAAGGCCATTGGAAGATCTCCCGAAAGTTGGCTTGCCATGCAGCACAACTACGATCTTTGGCTGGCTAAGAAATCGGCAGATCAGCCCCGGCTTTTAGGACCGTGTCCAGTGCGGCTCGGGTTACATAGTCCGGAGTAACCGAAGGGCGATGCAGCTTGGTACGGATTATAGGAACTGTGTGTTCCGGATTACTCGCGAGATTTCATGGATTCGCATCAAACCCGAGATTCTTGCATATCGAAGAGAACCGCATCAATGAACTATTCTTGATTACTACACAAGGAAGCAGGTATACCGTCGTTTTGCTAAATGGCTCGATCCTCACACAAACTGCTTGGCTCGCACTCGTATCGCACCATAGGGTTTAGAAGTCCGGTTATGGCCGAACTCGGAGTATTGCCAAACTGCTTATCTTCTTAACGACGAACGACTGTTGTATGGGTACTGGTTCAGACCTTAGGTTTCGAAAACCGGGACAGATTTTTTATTCGCTATCCCTGATAAAAGGGTCGACCGGATTCTCGTAGCCATAAACGCACGAGGTGTCTTTTTCTGGCGGGCTCATCCCAGTCGCGGAATGCGGTGCGGTGGTGCCCAAGCCGGCGGTTGTTCAACACCTGAATCTGGCCGCGCTGGAATTCGAAAGTTTTGCAAATTTTTTTTCCGGTATCAGTCGGTTTACATAGTGCGTCGAATGCCACGCGCCCTTCACGGTCCATCTCCTCACCGCTCCTCAAGTAGCCCAGCTCGACAAGACCAGGCGAGAAATTGACATTAAGGTGTTAAACAATTCCGGCATTGCATTCGTGAGCGCAGTCCCAGAATTCGATCACCGCCTGAGGGAACAGATCGGATATCGGCATCA
>CAMYOI010000600.1 GCA_947259955.1 uncultured Gammaproteobacteria bacterium | reverse complement strand
AAGCCTTGGACCGCATCCGACAGCAGCTGTCGACCAAGCAGTCGAACAGACGGACCCGGACGTGAAAATGGCAGTTGCCATTTTGTGCAGAGACCCCGGACATGGACGTTGAGACCGCAGCGCATACGACCCGCGGTCAAGACGTAGTCGTCACCACCGCAGACGATATCCTGAAAACCGCCCCCGGTGTCCTGCGTGGCGAAGCCACCCTCACGCTCAATACACGTCAAGCGCAGCGGCTGTTCCTGGGACGACCGGTCAAGGTCAAAGACGGCCGCCGAGTTCACCCGGGGATTATTGGCGTGCGACGCTTCGCAACCATCGTGCGTCAGGTGGTGGTTGGCGCCAGAGCTGATGATCCCTACGCCGATCAATGCCTCATCCAGCTGGACCGGGAATTCAAATCCGTTACCCGCACCCTGGCTGAACTGCTGGCACACACCGAGCAACACTTGCAGGCGCGCCCCGCGGTGAACGTCGGCATCGCGTTTTCGATCGACCCGATTGCCGTGCCGCTGCGTTTTAGCAATCAATACGCTCACCGAGCCGCCTACCTCGTGGCGGACTACGATCAGCTCGCATCCGCCGTGCTCAGCGCCCATCACCGCGCGCTAATGCCCCGAGATGAATGTGAAAAGTTGATTAATCGCGGCCGACACTTAACGCGCCGGATATTCAGCATCCCGCTTCGCTACCGATTTTCTGGCGCCTCGCGACGCGACATACTGCAGATGACTGCCCGTGGCGCCGCTGCGATCGAGAAGTTTGGGGCGGTTCCAGAATCGATCCTCAACCGGTCTCAAGTTCCAGACTATGGGGCCGTTCGCCTGTCTGACGGATCCGCCATTATCGATTCCACGTTGGACGACGAGGGCCGTGACGATCCTACCGTCGACTGAATCCGTTGTGGCAATTGCCATTTTTTCTCTGTTGTTTGCCTCTCGCCGGGTGCTGGACGACAATACCGCCCGTGACGGGATATCTGACAGAAATCTAGGTGGCCGGCGTGACGCAACATCCCGCCGACAAAGGGCCCTTTAAGGGTAAGGGAGCGCTTGCGCTCGACATTGCGGTCTTCGACGACATCAGCGACTGGCGGGAACTCGTTACTGCCTTTCGGAACCTCAAAGATGCGCAAGACCGGCTCGCTTGCTTATCAAATTTTCGAGAACGCCTGCGCGCGATGGCTACCTCGATAGTCGACTCGTTCAACTTCACTTATCCCAGCGCCCGCCTACGACTCTGTCGATCGCCCGATCGTGCGAACACCTATCTGCGCTGGCGCCACACCTCGCGCAAGCTCAATATGGCGCGTACCGACCTCGATAGTGCGGAAGCTGAGAAGATCGTGGCCCAGCTTCCACCGCAAGTGGCACGTGACTGGTTTCGCTACGAAGAGTATCGGCTACAGATCAACTATTACATGGCGTTGGTCGTTTACGAATTTCATCGTACGACTGATCACGTTGACCGCTTGGTCGCGTTACGCAAATTACGCTCGACGTACAGCCTAAAAGCACCAGCAAAAAGTCGCGATAAAAAGTAGTCTCCCCCCTCCCCTGCTCCTATCGTTATAAACGCTAGAGTTCCCGATGTCGTACCGAGCTCCGTCGGTTGCCCTAACGGTTGTTCCACAGTGTTGCTGACGCCGAAGACATCATCTGGACCTCTAGCCATTTCAGCATCTGTCTGTGGCAGATGTGCAGATGCAAATCCCAGAGAAATGGCAACTGCCATTTTTCCGAACACGAAGGAGGACCTATGAACGTATTCCAAGGTACTGGCAACCTGGGCTCTGACCCAGAGAAGAAAATGGTGAACGTACAGGGCGAAGAACGCCCGGTGGTTGAGTTGCGCGTGTTCTTTGAACGCTCCGTGCCCGACGGCGCCGGCGGCTTCAAGGAAAGCGGCGGCTTCTGGCGGACCGTTTCGGTCTGGAAAGAAGGCCTCGGCGACCGTGTGCTGACGCATTTCAAATCCGGCACGAAAGTGTTCGTGCAAGGTCAGGAGGTCGCGAGTCAGTGGAAAGACGAGCATAGCCAAGACCGAGAAAGCTATGGCGTTGTTGCCGACTACATTGCGGCGGACTTGATTGGCGTCGCGGCGATTACGTACCAAGCTCGCCGCGACGCGTCGCAATCGGCGAGTCAACTCGCCCCTAATAATGCAGCCCAGGCCCTATGACGATGATGAATCGAAGCGAATTGGTCCGAGAGTTCGCCGAGTTACATGACCTTCCGATCCCGGAGGCGCGGAAGTATCTCGACACGGTCCTACACTGCATCACCAATGCATTGAGCAGCGGACAGCAGGTCGCCTTGGCTGGTTTCGGCGTGTTCCGGCTTCGACATCGTGCCGAGCGGACCACCACCAACCCTGCGACCGGCCAACCGATGGTGATTGTGGCGGCCGACGTTCCGACATTCCGTTCTTCGCCTGCTTTAAGGAAAGCCGTCAATGAACCGCGTTTATTTAGGTGAAAAGCCTTCTCAAGCCGACGACATCGCACGGGTGCTCGCGTGCGGTCGGCGCAATTTTGTTGTGGTGACCTATTGCGTTGCAACTGGCCATTGCCCTCTTTCCGCGAGGTGGCAGCCGCGGAACCACGCGCCATGCATCGATACCGAGGGCCGGTGCAGCAGCGAATCTACGGCCCGCACGTTGGCGCAATTGTTACAAAGCCGGTTTGGACGAGTGGCACAATGCACGACAACACCGAAACTAGAGCCCCCTCCCCTGCCCTTTAGTTTATCGACCTTGCAGCCGGCTGCCTCCACGCGGTTCGGTTTAAAAGCCGACGCTAC
>CAMYOI010000599.1 GCA_947259955.1 uncultured Gammaproteobacteria bacterium | reverse complement strand
TCGGTTTGGCGCAATTGCCAAGCACGCTTCGGGCGCGGCAAACGGAGCGTTTGCCTGGCGCCGCCCTTGAAACGAATATGCGCCGTTATCCCCTCTGCCGGTACTGTCAAGTTAAGCGATTGCTCATAGCCAAGGTGGGTTCTACAACCTGACTTTTGACCCATTTTGAGTGAAAAGTAGTTTATTTATATGAAATTCAGGTGGACAGACAGCCTCTGGAACGATGTCGTCCCACGCAGTTTTGTTAACTTGACAGTACCTAAAATAGTCATGCAGACATTCGGCTGGTTTCGGTGAACCACATCTGTCGTAGGCCCGTTGCCGCTCAACCACTAGCCGATTAAGGAACACCTGCGGTTCTTGCGCCTCGGTGTAACCGCTCTCGGTTCTCTTCCAGATGGTAGCTGCGACTCCACCCCCAGTTTTCTAGTCTGAATTCGGGAAAAGCCCGGCGCAATTCTTCGACCACCGGCTCTGCTTCTCCGGCCTTGTTCTGCAATGCGTAACTCGCGGCCAGAAATACGTATGGCATTGTCGAACCGACCGGAAACTTTTCGTTTCGTCGTTTCCAGAATTCCTCCGCCTTGGCATAGTCCCCGTTCATAAAATAAGCCATGCCCAAGAATGCGGTGTTTCTGTCAGTATCCACCGGATTCATGCGTTTGGCGAGTTCCAGGTGCTCAATCGCCTTGGCCGATTCTCCGGCAAACTGTTGGTAGAGTCCGGTGAATAGGTGGACCTCGTAGTCTCCGGGCAGCAGTACCAGCGCCTCGCGCATGGTCGCCACCGCAGCTGTCGGGTCACCGGAAGCGAGCTGTGCCCCGCCGAGAGCGACGTAGGACCAGCCGAACTGAGGGTCGATTCGGATCGCTTCCTGTGCCAGTTCCATTGAGCGCTGAGCGTCGGCCATCCGCGAATTTCCGTAGCCGAACCGAGCCTTGACCGAGTAATTGAAGGAAAGGCCCGCGTAGCCGCCTGCGAACTTCGGGTCGAGTTCGATTACGTGTTTGAAAAGCGCTTCGCCTCGGTCGATGTTAGCGCGACTTGGTACATCCACCGTCCGTCGCGCCCGAATGAAGGCATCATACGCGTCGATGTTCGTCGTGTACTTCTGGAACAGCCGCTCGTGCTCACCCGACTTCAACGTCACGGCCATTGCCTTGACCACCTGTGCCGCGACTTCGGACTGTACCGCGAACACGTCCCGAAGCTCTCGGTCGTAGCGATCCGCCCAGATGTGGTTGCCCCGCAGCGTATCAATGAGTTGCGCGGTAATGCGGACGCTATTCTCGGAGCGGCGCACGCTGCCCTCTAGTACGTATTGCACACCGAAGTCTTCGGCCACCTGGCGTATCTTTACCCCGGAACGTTTGTACGCAAACGTCGCGTCGCGGGCGACTACGAACAGGCCCGAGATCTTAGACAGATCGGTGATAATGTCTTCGGTAATACCGTCGGAGAAAAATTCCTGCTCCTCGTCTTTGGAAATATTCTCAAAAGGCAGTACCGCGACGGAAGGCTTGTCCGGCAAAGGAAGCGCCATGCGCTCTACAGTTGCCGGTTCCTCTTCCGGCAACCAGGGTTGAAACCAAAAAGCGATTCCACCGGCAACAGCCAGGATAACCGCAGCAACAGCGGCTAATGTTCCCAATGGCTTTGTTGGTTTGCGTTGGTGGATTGCCTCAGGAGACGGGATTGCCTCTCCAGGTTTCAATACCACACTATAAACGCGGACAGGTTCGTTAAATCCCTTGAGATTCTGTTCACCCAGACTTTTTTGATCGAATCGCAATCGGGTCGGTAATGCTTCATTAATCGCCCCAGTAATGCAAAGTCCACCCGGGTCGGCTAGCTGTTCGATACGTTGGGCCAACACGACGCCTTCCCCCGTCACCGTGTTATCAGCAACAACGACTTCGCCCATAGCGATGCCCACACGCACCATGGGTAAGATGTTGTCATTGAGCTGCGTGGTGTATTCGGCTTGGTTGGCTTGAAACGCTACGGTGGCCGACACCGCATCAGAAGCACGCTCGAACTCAGCTAAAAGTGCATCGCCCCTGAGTTCGCGCACGTGGCCATGATACTGTGTAATGATGTCACTAAAACTTCGAAAGGTTGCCTGGATACGTTCGTGAGCTAAATGCTTATCTTGTAGTACTAACCGGGTAGAACCCGCAATATCGGCGTGCAGGATGACGGCGAGTTTTCCAGGTTGGCGATTTTCCGGCATCAAATCCCAAAAGCGTCAAAGAAAGATCTATGGTACTACATCACAGCAACTGTCTTTTTGAGGCATCATCTATACCAGTAAGGAGTGGCTCGACCGGCGGCTTCTGGCCGGGTCCTGACTCACGGAGTGCAGCGAAATCACCCGCCCGAGGTACATTTGCTCTGGCCGCTATAGCGGAGACACCGGTCATTCGAGAACAAGCGATGTCAGCATTTTCTTAAATACTGGAAACGACCCAAAAACGGTCTATTTCTTAAGGCCGTAATAACCTCAGCGATAAAATTCAACACTACCATCTCAATGTCGGCAGCATCGGACGCATCGCCACATTGTGGAAAGCGACGAAAATACCGCTCACCTTGAAACAGGCCCGACACACAAGCACGTGGTGGTACACTTTTTAGTGTGCCACCATTTTAGTATTCAAAATTTCAATAATATGCTGCTCGTAATAATGTGGATCTTCTTTGCTGTTCACTCAATTTCTTCGGACCCTCCGGCCTCATCGATGGTTAATAACATCTCCATCCTGGCCCATTACGAGGCCGTTTTGAAGTGGGATGGGTCCATACCAT
>CAMYOI010000598.1 GCA_947259955.1 uncultured Gammaproteobacteria bacterium | reverse complement strand
TCAAAGAATTCCACCGGGAAGGAGAACTGATGGCCAAATTCTTCTTCGTTCAGGATCCCGACGGATACAAAATTGAGGTGCTCATGCGGCACGGACGATACGTTTAACTCTCCCATGCGGCCTCGGGAGAGCGTGAGTACCTCGACAGCAACCACCGATCATAAGGAGCGCTCTAATGAAAAAGATCTCTGATCTACGACTTAGCAGGCGCGACATACTGAAAACCGGCGGTGGCACACTTGTTGCCATGACCATCATGCCAACGGGTCTGATTCTAGGCCAGGGCAACGCATGGGCGGCCGAAGCAAAGGCGCTGAAGCCGCAGACTTTTGCGACATTGATCCAAGCGTGTCGGGACATCTATCCTCATGACCACTTGGCAGACAGCTTCTACGCAAAAGTTGTAATGGGCTTCGATACGGCCGCCATGGAGAGTGAAGACGACAAATCGCTTTTCGAAGATGGCGTCGCGGCGCTCGACCAATCGGCGCAAAATGCACACGGATTCGATTACATCGATACGGGCTGGGAGATCCAACGTGTAGAGATACTTCGCGGCATGCAGGAAGATCCTTTTTTCCAACGGCTCAGAGGCACACTAGTGACCGGTATCTATAACAATCCCGATGTATGGCCGATTTTCGGTTACGAGGGCGAATCAGCGGCCAAAGGTGGATACATCAAGCGCGGATTTGACGACATCGACTGGCTGGACACGGTATAGGAGGAGCGGACATGACCACGAATTTTGATTTGAACGACGATGGAGTAGTGGTTGTAATCGGTTCGGGTGCTGGTGGCGGTACTCTAGGTTCAGAGCTCGCGATGAAGGGTGTGAAAACGGTTATCCTGGAGGCGGGGGGACGTCACGAAATCAACGATTTCGTCAACGACGAGTGGGGCATGTTCGGCCAAATCTCCTGGCTTGACAAACGCACAACCTCCGGCGAATGGCGCGTCGCCAGGGATTTCTCCGGCTTGCCGGCTTGGATTGTCAAGGCGGTGGGCGGTTCCACGGTGCACTGGGCCGGGGCAAGTCTGCGCTTCCAGGAGCACGAGTTCAAGGTTAGAACCCACTATGGCGATATAGATGGGGCCAATCTGCTCGATTGGCCGATCGATCTCGCAGAAATGGAGCCTTGGTACGACATGGCCGAGGATAGAATGGGCGTGACCCGCACACATGATATTCCCGGTCTGCCGGGTAACAACAACTTTAAGATCATGAAGAAAGGTGCGGATATGCTTGGCTACAAGCATTGTCACACCGGGCGCATGGCGATCAACTCGCAACCGCGGGATGGACGCGGCTCCTGCCTGCAGATAGGTTTCTGCTTTCAGGGGTGCAAATCCGGCGCTAAGTGGAGCACGCTTTACGTCGAGATCCCCAAAGGCGAGAAAACGGGCAACCTCGAGGTCCGGCCGCAATCGCAGGTGCTCAAAATCGAGCACGACAGCAAGGGCAAAGCCAACGGAGTGGTTTACGCCGACCAAGACGGCAACCAGCGTTTACAGAAAGCGCGCGTTGTATGCGTTGCCGGCAATTCCATAGAGAGCCCGCGCTTGTTGCTGAACTCACATTCCAGCATGTTTCCTGACGGCCTCGCTAACTCGTCTGGGATGGTGGGCAAGCACTACATGCGGCACATGACCGGTTCGGTGTACGCCATCTTTGACAAGCCCGTGCATATGTATCGGGGCACGACCATGGCCGGAATAATCTCGGACGAATCCATTAACGATCCATCGCGTGGGTTTGTCGGCGGTTATGAAATGGAAACGCTGTCGCTGGGCCTCCCGTTCATGGGGGCGTTTCTCGATCCCGGTTCCTGGGGCCGCGAGTTCGCTTCCGCAATGGAGGGTTATGAGAACACGGCGGGGATGTGGCTCGTGGGCGAGGACATGCCTCAGGAGAGCAACAGCATCACGCTGCATGACAGCGAAAAGGACCAGTATGGCCTGCCGGCGCCCAACGTTCACTTTGACGATCATCCAAATGATATCGCAATGCGCAACCACGCTTACGCGCAGGGCGCAGCGATTTACAATGCGGTCGGTGCAACCCGTACTTTCCCAACGCCGCCCTACCCGTCAACGCACAATCTTGGCACGAATCGAATGAGTGACAAAGCTTCGGACGGGGTCGTCAACAAGTGGGGCCAGACCCATGATATCCCCAACTTGTTCGTTTCTGACGGTAGCGTATTTACCACAGGTGCAGCGGAAAATCCCACACTGACGATCGTTGCGTTGGCGCTTCGTCAGGCGGATCACATCGCTGCAGAGATTGGTAGGGGGAACGTATAGTCAAGCCGTTTCCTAATCCGACAACCTGATCACTGCCTGATCAGGAGGCTTGCTGCGGTCTCTCCGGAGGAGGCACTCTTACCGGTGAGGCCGCAGCGTGCGAATGACCGAATGTAAGATTTGGAACTTTTCGCAATCACCTTGCGCCTTGAATCTCCCCAGCGTTGTGAACGATCTTCTTCGAAGCAAAGGGAGCAAGGATAGTAAACTGTGCAGTTGGCAAACCGGCTAAGAGGCTAATTGATCCCAGCGTTTTAGCTTCAAAAACCAGATGCTTCGGTATTTCTCTCCGATATCCTTAGTCCCAGGGGCCGCATAGTCTCGTGAACAAAAGATAGTCAGAATCTCACCAAGGTCCGCAACGTATGGAGGAGCCCTTCGTACCCCTTACCCCGAGTGGCCGCTCCTGGCCGGGTCCTGACTCTCGGAGTGCAACGAAATCTACCCGCTCGAGGTGTATTTGCTCAGTCCGCTATGTCGGGGACTGCCGCCAATCGAGCA
>CAMYOI010000597.1 GCA_947259955.1 uncultured Gammaproteobacteria bacterium | reverse complement strand
ACGAGAACGTTTACTTTAGCGAAGAAGTGGGTTAGCTGCCACGGCCAAAAATAGCTCCAGCCCCCCCCTCCGGGGCAGCCCCTTGGTCTGCAATTACTTCATACGTTTGTTCGAATTATACATAGCACACTCGCGGGCATGATCACGCTTTATAATTGCTGCCACCTCTGTCTGGTCATTAAACTTTGTAATCGACGGAACTCTATACTTCGTCTTCTTCCACCGCCTCCAATTCTCGAAATCGACGAGAAGGTATTCCCCAGTCGTATCGTCATCGACGAGAAATACCGGCCGTTTGCTCCACTTGATACCGGGGTAAATGTCGTGTCGCTTTAATTCATGATCCGGGGGCAGCGCTTCCTTTATCTGAACGATGATTTCATCTACAAACTCACCCCATACCATTTCCCACGGCCACTTGATTTCGGATATATTTTTCACTCTAATCATTCTATTTTGCTCGGTAGAACGCCAAAGTCAGCGGCGCGAATTTTTGCGTCCGCTGAAGTGAAATGTTCCGCAATTTTATAGATTTTCATTCTCCAATATTTTCAACAAACCGATTTTTCTTTCCTCAAGTGTTTTCATTTGCTTTTTCAATTTTCTTATTTCTTTGTTGACCTGCGATAGTTCATTTTGCAACTTTTTATTCTTTGAATGATCCTCACCGAACAGTTCTTTCGCGAGAGACTCTACTTCGGTTCTGAGCAATCTGAAATAAGGATTTCCATGGATATAGTTTTGCCGGTACTGAAGCTTTCCGAATTTGATTGCATCAATAATTATATCTTGAGTTATGCCAAACTCTTTACGAGCAGACTTATCACTTAAAGTAGCTCCTTTTTGAGTCCAGTATGAATCAGGCATTTTATCTTTGTTCCCTCATTTTATGCCGAACGATATATTAGGCTGCGTTGTTAGTATTGAGTGAAAGGCCGGCGCGGCCTAATAGCTCAGAACGCAGCATATCCAACTATGATCTGTGTGTCATCTTGGCCTACTGTGCCAGTTTGTAGACAGAAATCGACGGTCTGCTTACACTACCTTACAGGCATTCAATCTAAAACGCTGGACTTCCGGTATTGGGTCGTGAGCGCCAGTTCGTTCAGATTCTGCGAAGGTCCGAAACGAAGTATAAACCTGCCGGTCATTTTAATCTGGCGACCGTCTCTTCATGGCCGAAAGCGCCAGTACATTCTCGTCGATATTTGATACAAACGCTCAAACGGCCAGGAAAAGCCGTTCAGTCGGATGTGAAAACGGAGATCTGAACGGCCGCTGGGCCTATCCTTTGCAGACGTTGGCCAGTATGGTTCGGACGCGTAGACAGTTTCCGTATTTGAATCGTGGAACGTTAACTCTGCTGCAGACCATCACGTAAATGGGAAAAGCGAAAGTAGATCCCAGATTATCACATGACAGAGCTGAACTCGGATCGGCGGAACGATCGACCTGGTTCTGTAGTGTCCCATTCTTGCTTATCGGTTTCTTCGCGGTGAACCGCCGTTTCGGCTGTGCGAGTGGAGCATGCACCAGGAGCGCTAAGACTTGTGGTGCCTATAACCGTTGCCGAGTGGATACTTCGCGTTGATTCCCAATCAACTTCCTCAACGCTTCTACACACATGGCAAGAGCCAACCCTATTGGCCACGAATTGAAGAGCAAAAGCTGCTTTTGGGCGCTTCGAGCCGCATCATCCTAAGTCAAAGGTGTAATCGAGTTACTTGATTACATCTGCTCAAGATATTCGATGACAAGGGGCACTGCGGGCGGCATACGGCTGCTTTCTACCGATATATTACGGATCATCGATAAATGCGTACCGTGCACCATTCGGTGTTCAATTCCTTTCAAGCGTGTCGACTCGACCGTTACTAACCCATCCCCCAAGCCGTTACTCATTGACTTCAAGAAGGCCTCCAGATTAGGCTGTAGTTTCTTAGCGGCCACCGGGGCAGTTTCCCGAGCAGAGTCAAGAAAGCGCTGAATACCTCTCTCATTCCAAGGACTGAGCTCACCAGCAATGCTAAGCATTTTGACCCCTTTAGGATGCGGCCGCCGATTTAGCGTCTGCAGAAACTGACTCTCCGGTAGCAGATCAATCTTGGCCTCACCTGCACCGTCCAGGATGCCACCGAGAATATGCCCACGACCTTCTACTAGGTTAACGAACTGTTCGCGGATCTCACCAAGGATGCGGAACCGCGCCAGTTCAGACCCGTGATTGGGTGTTCCCACCATAATCAGTCCAGCAACCTTCGGCACGTCCCCAGCTCGTGACTTCTCGATATACGCGATCTGTGGGCTCGTCAACATTTCACGTGACGCGAGACCACCCATGCTGTGGGCGACAATAGTAATCTGGCTAATGCCGCGTTGCTTCAAACCCCTTAGTTCATTATAGAAAAACCGGGCCGAATCCACGATCGGTTGATCATTGGGATAATGCATCTGCCATACGCTCATGTTCAGACGGATCAGCGCTGGCGCCAGATTCATCCACACCTTTCCAGGGTCATCCAGACCATGAATCAGTACAACGGAGAACACCGGTAGATTCATTTGCAGAGAAGCTGTGGAATCCTCGCCGTAATAAGTGAGGCCGAACGATCTCGCCACCTCGGCGGCCTGCTGCGGAAAAGTCTCTTCTACCGCGTTTCGAAGACCCCGACGGAGCTCCTTTTCTTCTTCGGGAAGGAAATCAAACACGATGGCTAGTCCCGCCCAAAAGACGGCTACAAGACCGATAGAAACCAGCCACCGTCGTTTCTTAATCGGTTTCTCTTTTTTACTCATAGCATTGTCGTCGATGATCGACGAACGTCACGTGCGTCGGCGTGTTCTTGATTTCGTCACGGTCGCAGTCTGAATCGACATCACAGAGGGTTTGGATCGAAGTCCGCAAAGTACTCCTTGAGCTTCTTCGTTTCAGCGGCGCTCCAATTCCGCGGCTCTGTCACCTCGATCCAGGCATCGGTGTAATGGTTGGGCGCGAAGTTGTGTCCGTACCCCGAGGGGACGCCGGTTGACACGATCATGTCGAATGCCACCTGGAGGAAGGTGACAAGCGGATAGAACTTCAGGTCATGCGAGACATCGGGGCCGCGCTTGGGGCCGAGCCAGTCCGGCTCCGTGTATGCCAGGTCGAGGGAGAAGAACGTCATCGGATCGCTGGCGTACTGCAGGTAAACAACCCGAAACGGACCCCAATTGGCGTCCCCGAAGTCGGGGAAGCCGTCCTGATTCATGAAGCGAATCACCGAGCTGTCTCGGAAGACTGGCAGCCACTGCGGTGAATCGGGATGACGGCCGTTGGTTACCGTGTTCCAGAATTCGCTGGGAAACGGAGGCCCGCTCCACAACGCGCCGTCGATGGGGTCCGAGAGAATCGTCAGAAAGTCGAGCGTATCCGCGGAACCGAATGCACCAAGGCTCAGGCCATGGAGATAGAGCCGGGGACGATCGTCGGGAGCCAAACTGCTCCAGTGGCCGTACACCGCATCGAAAATCGCCTTCGCTGCCCGACTCGATGCCTCCGGCTCGACCATCAAGGTGAGCCAGCTCGGAAGGTACGAGTACTGTAACCCTACGATAGCGGTATCACCCGCGTGCAGGTACTCCACCGTATCCACTGCGGCTGGGTCGAGCCAACCCGTGCCCGTAGGGACCGCGACGATGAGCAAGGAGCGCTCGAAACCACCGACCCGTATCAACTCGTCCAGTGCGATCCGGGCGCGCTCCTTCAGACCGTCGCCCGTGTTGAACCCGGCGTAGACTCGGATGGGGCGCTTCGCTTCACGCCCGAGGAGCGTCGTGATATCCGCTTGTCTCGGTCCATAGAGAACGAAGCGCTTTCCGTTCCTTCCGATATCATCCCATTCGATGAGTGATTGCGTGCCGCCGGATGCAAGATCGTCTTCAGGAGGCTCGTACTGGTCATCTAGTACACGGTCGAGTGCGGCAAAAGTGTTGTCCAACCCATGCAACGCGGATTTTAGGAGTACGCCAGTAGCCAAAGATACAAGCGCGTACCCGACGATTGTGAGGCC
>CAMYOI010000596.1 GCA_947259955.1 uncultured Gammaproteobacteria bacterium | reverse complement strand
GGCGCGCCTACCAATCGCAGTCATCGAACAACGCGCGAACAGGATTGCCCCGACGTGCTTAAGCGGTTACGCGCAGACAACGCGGACGCCGCTGTTCTGCTCGCCAACTGCCCGGTATGCCACCAGACCATCAGCCTCATAGCACGCCACCTCGAATCCCACGGCATCTCGACCGTAGTCATGGGTTGCGCGAAAGACATCGTCGAGCACTGCGGAGTATCTCGCTTCCTGTTCAGCGATTTTCCCCTGGGTAACCCGGCGGGGCGACCCAATGACGAAGAATCCCAGGCGCGAACCTTGGAGATGGCGCTTGACCTGCTGGAGGGTGCGACCGGCCCGCGCACGACACGGCAGTCTCCCCTTCGCTGGAGCGACAGCCCGGACTGGAAGCTGGATTATTTGAACGTCGAACGGATTTCACCGGACGAACTGGAGCGGCGCCGGGCTGAATTTGCACGCCAGAAAGACATCGCAAAGACACGACGCGCCGAAGATGGTCTCGTGGTCGAATGAATGATCCGCTCTCCTACATCACCGTACCCACAGCAGGTAAATCGACAGCGCCATGACCGCAAACACTGCTCGCCAGAATATCGTGGTGAGTTCGTCGACGTCGATGATGCGCAGCAGCAGGCCCCCCATGCTCCACAATGTGGCCCCGGTCAGCACCAGGATTACCCCGCGCCTGTGACGATCTGATGTAGTGATAGAACTCCCCCAGAACTGGTTCACGTCTAAACTAGATCGTCACTCCATGGCGAGTTTCAGGGCGTCCATAAGCCGATCAACATCCGCGTCATCATTGTACAAATGTGGTGTGATCCGCAGGCTGCGTCCCCGCACACTGACGTAAACTCCTGCTTCTTTCAACAAAACCAGCAGCCCGGCCGGGACGCCTTCCGGAAAACGCAGCCCTAGAAAATGCCCGGCACGCTGGTCGGCGTTCAGGCTCTCGAGTCCGAGCGTGGCCGCACGCTCCGCTATCCCCACGTTACGTGCCGCAAGAGTCATGGCGATCTCCGGCACGCCCCATTCAAGGATCTGTTCGAGTGCCGTTACCAAGGCCGGCATGGTGTGGAAGTTAGCGCATTCGCCCACGTCGAAACGCCGCGCGCCGGGGAGATATGCGTCCTGATAATTGACCAGTCCGGCGAAATCCTCGCTGCCAACGCGCGCGCGCCAGTTGTACTCGATCGGCTTGCCGTCCTGCCGTTGGGGCGCCACGTACATAAAGCCGGTGTTGTAGGGACCGAGCATCCACTTGTAGCAGGCCGTCACCAGATAGTCAGGCCGGATTATCTGTACGTCCAGGGGCATGACGCCGCAGGACTGGGTCACGTCCAGCACCAGGCTCGCGCCGAGTACGCGCGAGTGTTCTCCAATGCGCACCAGGTCCAGTAAAGCGCCATCGGCCCAGTGACAGTGGGGCAGCGCAACGATGGCGGTTCGCTCGTCGATGGCATCGACCACCGCGCGGGTGAGGTCGCCGTCAGGCGGGCGCTCGACGACCACTACCTGCGCACCGGCCTCGTCGGCGGATGCTCTCCAGGCATAGACATTGGAGGGGAACTGTTCCGCGAGCAGGACTACCGTTTCGTCTCTGGCGAGAGGCAGGTTGCGGGCGGCCACCGACACGCCGTAGCTCGCTGCGGGTATGATCGCGATGTCTTCCTCCGACGCATTGATGATCCTCGCGAACAGCGCGCGGGCCACCTCCGTCTCGGTGAAGAAGTCCTCGCTTCTGATCTTCCAGGGGTGTGCCTTTCTGTCCGCGGCCTGTCGGCCGGCCGCGACAACTGCATTGGACAACGGACCCAGATACGCGCAGTTCAAGTACGAAATGTCTTTGGGAATGTCGAACAGGTGGCGTTGGGTTGGTATCATTGTTCCGGTCGCTCATGATAATTTAACATTGAAGTCCACAAATAGATCGTTTGTTATTCTCTGTGTCGGCAGCGGCGTGTTCCTGGCATTGGTATGGCTAACATTTGACGTCCATTTTCTACGGGCGTTGACTGCAGCGGTGATCACCATGTCCTGCGTAGCGGTTTTGGATTACTTTGCTCCTCAAAAAAAGATGGTTCAGATGATCCTCGTTGCTGTAGCCGCTGGAATACTTATTGGTTTGGGACTTTGGTGGGCACTGCCGTATTCGATCCCCTGGTATTACTACGCGATCCCCTGTGTACTTTTCGCATGCATTGAAGCCTTGCTGGAACGTTGGTCAGATCGATTCAGGAAAATAAGGACGTAGTACATTTTTCTTTTTTTTGCGCACACTATGCAGCATGCGGTGATACCTCGCGGCTCAAGCGTTTATCGAGCTTGATCTCGGCGCACAGTAGATCGTAACGGGACTGGAGGTTGAGCCAGAACTGCGCCTCCATGCCGAAATACCTTCCCTCATGAATCCGCCTGGTTTCCCGGCACTTGAATGATCGTATCACCTGGAAGAATAGTATTGCGTCACGTTAGTAACGTCAAACGTCAGTAGTTCGCTTCAAATACCATCAGTTCATCAACCCGCTCACCGCCATGTCCCAGTCGATGCCGCCGCTGCTGTAATGGCTCACGCACGTACTCGCGTCGATATACAGATCCTCGTATCGATCGCGCATTTGCTCGGTGATATCGATCGAGGGGCGGACCGCGGGTAGTTTCCCGGAGGATTCGATGCGGCGCCCGTTCCGGTCATGGAACTTAACCCTGCCTGCGGTGTTTTTCGTACAGGTGAACCCACCCTCGTGCACCAGTCGGTGGTGATACCGGCAGAGCTGCACCAGATTGTCCAGGCGGGTCTATCCCCCCTGACTCCAGTGTGTGATGTGATGCCCG
>CAMYOI010000595.1 GCA_947259955.1 uncultured Gammaproteobacteria bacterium | reverse complement strand
CGTGTACCGTAAGTCGAATCTCATCTCTGAGATTATCCACTATCAAAAAGGCTTGATGAAGCCGTCTAGAATGGGGGCAGATGAGGTTTTTGCGGACCACAACCCTGCTGCGCAGACTACTTAAGAACCTATTCACTATGTCGAGTGAGTGGGAGATGCTGTTCTAGAGACTATGCTGGATTGAAAATCCTGGGAAGGGATTTCCGAGCGCACAGTGAACGCCCGGCTACTTATTCATAGTGTCTTATATATATGCCTTGCCCTACGCTGCGCGTTGCAGCGAGACCACCGGAAGATGTGAACGCCCAGCGTGATAGTTGACGATGAGCGTGAATTGATCGCCCGGTTTACCAGCGACGAGAGTACGTGGTTTGGCGCACGGCGAACGACGTTGCCAACGTTCGCGCGGCTCGATGCGGGGTCTATGATTGGCTGGGCGTAAACCGTTATAGATTTCGTTCGGCGTTTGACCGTTCAAGGCGCTATGTGGACGAGCTTCGTTATACCACTCGACGAAATAGCGGATTTCACGGCGTATCTTTTGGTGTTGAGCGGGCACCATGATTCTTCGCAAGCTTTCATCCTTCATGGTACGTATGAATCGTTCGACCACGGCGATGCTGCCGTGTTGACCGATGGCGCCGTACCGAGGTTTGATGTGCTTGCGACGGAGCCAGCGTTTGAAGTTATCGGCGATAAATATCTTGTCTTGATCGCAAATCAGATACTTCGGTTTAGCACTGAAAGAGGTGGCTTTTCCAAGAAAGGCCGATATCGCGCGCGAAGTAGGGTGTTTTGAATAAACGGCAAACCCGATGGCACGGCGTGAATATTGATCAATGACCACCGCCACCCACCAACAGAACGGCCAACACTGAAATAGGGTGAATGGTAACCATGGTGTCCAGAAACCGGCACCCGTCGGCACCGCGGTGAGGTCTATATGCCAGACATGGTTGGATTCCTTGGCAATCACTGCACGGGAAGGCAAAGGAGGGGTGTCCGATGGTTGTATCCCGGGCGGCTCTTTGAGTATGCGCCCCACGGTCGCTGATCCAAGGTGCAACCCGGCCCGACACAGTGTCTGGGCGATCTTGACCTTACCCATGTTGGGACACAGCGTTTTCAGGCGCTGAACGGCATACCGCACGAAATCGGGGAACTTGTTCACGGGTTCGCGAAGCTGTACGAGCGCATCCGGCCCTTCTTCATCGACACGCCTCATCCACGAAGCGATCGTCCCTGCTGTCACCAGAAACACATCGGCGGTTTGCTGGAGTGACCATCCACGGGCCGCCCGAAGTTCCAAGATGGACATTCTCTCCATCGCAGGGTAATGTGGCCGCCGCTGTGGTGTGATCAGCACCATGCGAACATTGTTGATGCGGATTTCCTCCCGCATCAGTGCTATTTCTTGCTGCAGCCTCTCGTTCTCGGCTTTCAGCCGCACCCGAACACTCAGACTATTTGCTGCCCAACTTTGTGGGTAAGCCGTGGCATACCCGGCGAGCGCAACGACATGCAACATCGCGATCCGGACGTGTTGAGTCCAAGACTTAGGGAGTGGGATTCGAGGCGGATTCTTGTTTCCCATCATGTTCTCCGTGGTCTTCAATTATTTCTTCACAGAATCCGGGAAGAACACCATAAGTTCAAGAAAATAAACAAATTTAAATCGAATTTCACCTCATGAGAATCGGTGGACCACTACAGGGACAACCGCTTTTTGATAATAATCCGGAACAGGAACTATAAGCGTTTCCTAACAGGCTGGACCCGACGCACTATAGCTGCCGGTCGCAATCAATTCCTAGGACGGCTGCAAATTGCCCAGACTGTGTAAAAACACCTGCAAATATTTCAATAAACTCGTTGATTAACGGGAGTGATCGATGCGTCGTTTTATAGAAGATGGGCGTAGTAACCACTTCACCTGTTTCAGACGGGTTTGGTTCTTGTCGATGACTACCGGACCTTCCTTCAATGCAGGCGATCACGTTGACGGTGCCACCGTGCCAGGAATGTTATAGCTGGAAACTCCCACTTCGTTTCAAATATGAAAAGTCTCCGCTATACTGAAATGGTGGCTCACCAGTCACACCGCAGGAACCGTTTTGTGTGTACTCGCCAGTTATCCAGTTTCCACCCGAGAGGCGCAAGGTGCCGGTTTCCGAAACCGTACAGATACCAAGCCCTGGAACAAAGCAATCGAAATGGGCTACCCATTTGAAAGGATTGCTGTTAATAAATTTTCCGCTCAGTCCTTTCGGACACTGGGGATCTGGGCGAAGATCAAGCACCCCTCCGGATTGGCCGAGGTTAAAACTGAATTTCGCAAAGCCATAGACGTTCGGCCCATTTATCTCCCCGGACCAGTTGCCGGCGTAAGGCGTAACATTAAAACCAACGCTGCCAGCCCCCTTGGTTGTACCACCACCGCCTCCGCAGCCAATCAGGAAAGATACAAAAACGAGAATACCGAGCAGACGAGTCTTTCTTAACATTGATCTATCCTCCGAACTATACAATCCTCTTTTATGGCGAAAATCCGCCTCCATACCGTGGAACTGCTGTATCTTCGCCGAATATAGTAATCGTAGCCTCTAATTACACCCTGATCAATGCGTTGCTTCCCGGTCAACGTGCGCTTACTGGCTCCCCGGCCGATCGCGTACAGCGCATGTGTCACGAATTTGAAAGCACACCACAAGGGTAAACAGCCATTGTCCCAGCTGCCATCATAAGCGGATGTTGGTTTACGGCGATTGGGTCGAGGACGAGGTCCTGGCGCCGGTACCCCACCGCCAGTATGTGTTCACCCTGCCCAGACTGTTGAG
>CAMYOI010000594.1 GCA_947259955.1 uncultured Gammaproteobacteria bacterium | reverse complement strand
TGTCGCCGGGGCTTCCGCCGCTACCTCTTCCAGTATTGCTGCATCCTCAACTGCCGGTTCGGTCTCAGCCGCAGCCGGGGCCTTAGCCTTCTTTTTGTCTGTCATGGCTTTATTGATTCCTCCAAGTTGATTGTGGCACGGAGTATTTACTACAACGAGCGTTGCAGCAAGCAGATTTATATATCCACCGCCAATTTGGCGCGGCCAATTCTACTGTTCCTTTCTTAGCCAGGGCCAAGCCGTCGGCCAATGGACAAATTGTCGATCGACCATAATCAGTTCGCAACAGGCAGTTGTGGGTCGGTTGCTGTGTGTAAAGCGCTGCAAATTATGTTCTCCACCCTGTAAAATCCACCGGCAGTTAAGAGATTGATTCCGGACCGTCGAAATTTGAGTGTTTATAATAAAATTTCGACGAAAATGTACTGGCGCTTTCGGCCAAGACCGGCCACTCGGGGTAACTAGAACGAAGGACTCCTCAATACTCAAAGCGGACCAATTGAATTATTGGGTAACTGCCTGACCTTACCCCTCTCTGTCAACCGAATTACAGCAGTCTGGGTGCCCTGTGGTCAGGAAAGCGGCCGATAGAAATGTTCTAACCTCAACAAACAGCAGAGTTGGTGCGCAAACTGATTGGATAGACTGGAAAGGGTTACAGCAGAAAATCAACAGTATATTTATAAGGCCAGGCCTTCAAGCAAATCTCATGCAATCTTAATATCCTCATCTTGGTCTGGGTACGGACCCTGATTTTGAGCGCCTTGAAGAATCTGCTCGGCTGGTGCAGGTCGACTGAACAGGAAGCCTTGGATCAGGTCGCAATCATTTTCGGATACGACGCGAAGCTGGTCCCGAGTCTCCACGCCTTCGGCAACAACCCGAAGGTTCATAGCGTGGGCCATGGTGACGATGGCGGCGACAATCTGTTCATCTTGCGGATTGTTATCGACGTTTTCAATAAAACTCCGATCGATCTTGAGTGTATCGATGGGAAAGCGGCGCAGATAGTTCAGCGATGAGTAGCCCGTGCCGAAATCGTCCAGCGCGATAGAAACGCCGAGGGCCTTTATTTCGGCCAGCACATCCGTCGCGCCCTTTGGATTGGACATGATAGCGCTTTCGGTGATCTCGATTTCCAAGCAGGTTGGATCGAATTTGCTCTCAGTCAGCGCGCGCTGGATCGTATTGACGAAACCGTCCCGGGAAAACTGAACAGTGGAGACATTGACCGATATGCGAACCCGGGGATAGCCCTCTTTCTGCCAGGCTGCGCCCTGCCGACACGCCTCATACAGTACCCACTCTCCGATGGGTATGATAAGACCGGTCTGTTCCGCCACCGGAATAAAGTCGTTGGGAGGGATCAGGCCCGCTTCCGGGTCACGCCAGCGCAGCAGCGCCTCCAGCGCGATCATCTCGCTATTTACCGCGTCGACCTGGGCCTGATAGAACAGCGCAAACTGTTTGTTGTCGAGCGCCTTGCGCAACTTGGTCTCCATAGCCAGGCGTTCTGCGACGGCTGTATTCATGGATTCTTGAAAGTACTGATAACCGTTCTTACCCCGGTCCTTGGCGTGATACATGGCATTGTCTGCGTTCTTGATCAGATCTTCGGACTGGTCGCCATCACTCGGATATATGCTTATACCGATACTGGCGCTGGTATAACACTCATGTCCATTGACATCGATCGGTTGGAAAAAGCTCTCTATGATTCGGTTGGCAACCGCGCTCGGATCGTGCACGTGTTTGATACCCGGCAGCAAGATGATGAATTCGTCGCCGCCCTGCCTGGCCAGCACCCCGCCTGGTTTGTCCGGATCGTCGGCAACCGCGATGTAGTCGCTCTCGCGCAGACATCTGGACAGCCTCTCCGCCGCCTCCTGCAGCAATACGTCTCCGGATTGATGACCTAGCGTATCATTGACACGTTTGAAGTCGTCGATGTCCAGAAAAAGCACCGCAAGTTTTTCCGAACTTCTCCGTGCGCGAGTTATGGCATGACCGAGATACTCACTGAACATGACCCGGTTGGGCAAACCGGTCAGGTCGTCGTAATAAGCCAGCTGGTGAATGCGCTTCTCCGCCTGTTTGCGCTCGGTGATGTCTTGTATGGTTCCCAGTATCCGATTAACGACTCCTTGTTCGTTATAAATCACCTTGGCACGCCCGTATACGACGCGGACCTCTCCCCCTGCCTGCCGAATGCGGCATTCAAGACCGACCGGTTCTCCAGTGCGTAACAGTGCGCGCATCAGGGGTTTGGCCTTGGCTCTATCCGGCGCGGGTATGTGTCGGTAGAAAGCACGAAAACCGGGCTGTGCAGACGCCGGGTCCAGCCCGAGAATGTGGTACACCTGTTCTGACCAGTTGACAACGCTGGGGGCGCCATCGTTGCCAGTTTGCCACTCCCAGTGGCCGAGTCCGGCAATATGCTGCGCCTCCGCCAGCCTTGCCTCGCTTTCCTTCAAAGCACGGAAACTCCAGTTGGCGCGCAAAATGTAACGAATGCGATGGCCGAGCATTGCCCAGTTAACGGGCTTGCTGACGAAATCCGTTGCGCCAACCTCGAACGCACGGTTAACCGAATCGATGTCGTCGTGCCCCGTCACCATGACAATGGGCAGATCGTGACCGAACCGCGTCGCGCGGAGCGAGCGGCAGGTGTCGAATCCATCCATACACGGCATTTCTACATCCAACAGAATAATATCTGGCGGGTGTGAGGCGACCTGCTCAATGGCCTCTTCACCCGATTCCGCTTCCCAGATAAGAAAGCCCTTTTGTCGCAGGGATTCGGCGATCAGCATTCGAATGGCGGGGTCATCGTCGACAATC
>CAMYOI010000593.1 GCA_947259955.1 uncultured Gammaproteobacteria bacterium | reverse complement strand
CGCCAGCAACAAGGAATACGTCGCGGATACCCGCTCCTTCATCGCCGCAACCGAGGAAGCCGGCATTCCCGCAGCCATATGCAGCTGCCTGCCGGAAAATCTGGACAGCGCGGCGCGGACGATGATGATCGAAGGAGGCATTGCGCCCCTGCAGGGAATCCAGGTCGCTCTAAATGCGTTGGCTAATGCGGCGACACACGGTATGCGACGGGACAGGGTGTTGTCGGGGCGCGATGATGTCGTACTGGCGTTGCCTACGCCGCTTGGATTTTCAGGCGCTACTCAAGTGCTCGACGAGTGGCAGGGCAAGCAACGGCTGCAGGCCGCTGGCATTGCCGTGCCGCAGGGAGTGCTCGCCGAAGCCGAAGATGCCTCGGATGCGGCGCACCGGATCGGATTTCCTGTGGCGGTTAAAATGGTGAGCGCGGGCCTGCCGCACAAGACCGAGGCCGGCGCTCTGAAGATCGGGCTGTGCTCCGCCGAAGAAGTCTCAGCCGCGGTCGCGTCAATTCGGGATGCGGTCCAGAAGTATGCACCGGATGCCGCCACCAGCACGTTTCTGATCGAACGCATGATCCAGGATCCGGTCGCGGAAATCCTGCTGGGCGTTAGCCACGATCCGCAATTCGGGCAGGCGATGGTCCTGGCCAGCGGCGGCACGCTGGTCGAGCTGGTAAGGGACCCGAAAACTATACTGTTGCCCACGGACCGGTCGACCGTCGCCGATGCGCTGTCCGCGCTGCGCGTGTCAACACTGCTGGACGGTTATCGCGGCCGGAGCGGATGTGACCGGGAGCGGGTGGTTGATTGCATCCTGAAGGTTGCGCGCTTCGCCGAATCCATCCGGGACGAACTGGTTGAACTCGATATCAACCCGCTGATGATCTTGCCCACAGGTGCGGTAGCGGTGGACACCCTGTTCAGGGTGGCGGCATCGAAGAATCGCAGTGAATCAAACTGAATCCCCACGGCCGTACAAGGGTCAATGCGCGATTTGACGATATCATTGCTATAGACACGCAATGAATTGCTTCGAAACTCGGTCTAGTTTACTGCATGCAACATGTACCGGACGCCCGTGCTTTAGCTAAGGAATCTCTGATCAATTCAGTATTCGGTCAGTGCGAACGAAGTGAAGCTATCCAGAATCGTTGTCATTCAAGACCTTCTGGATTGCCGCGTTGCTCCGCTCGTCGCAACGACATGATCAAACAGAGCTTCCGTAATGTATTGACGTTTATCTGTCCTGGATTACCGATGAGTTTTCGCCGAAGTTTTTATTTTTTGTTCGCAATGCTCACCATCGCGTTGCCGATAATGACGTCAGGACCCGCGGAAGCCGGAGTACTGGAAAAATTGTTCGCACCCAAGGCCAAACTGTGGGACTACTGGATACGGCACGACAACGACTCCGACGGCAGCATCGATCACAGCGCATGGGCATCGTTTCTGAGCACCTATGTCAATCGAAGTCCGGACGGCATAAATCGAGTGGATTACGGCGAAGTATCCGATGCGGATCGAGACTCGCTGAATGCCTACATCGATTCGATGCAATCGCTGACAATTAGCGGCTACTCCCGGCCTGAGCAGTTCGCCTACTGGGTCAATCTGTACAACGCGGTGACCGTCGACATCATTTTGGACCACTACCCCGTAAACAGTATCCGGGACATCAAGCTGTCTAAGGGTTTGGTGAAGAGGGGCCCCTGGTCGAAAAAATTGCTCGAGATCGAAGGGAAACGGTTGTCTTTGAATGACATCGAGCATAGGATCCTCCGGCCTGTCTGGCAGGACCCGCGGATTCACTACGCGGTCAATTGCGCCTCCATCGGGTGTCCGAACCTGATGGCGGAACCCTACACCGCGGAAAATATGGAAAGGCTGCTCGATCGAGGTGCGGAAGACTACGTCAATCATTCGCGCGGCGCGCGCATCGAAAATGGCCGTTTGGACGTTTCCAGCATCTATGCCTGGTTCGAATCGGATTTTGGCGGGAGCGATGCGGGCGTGATCGACCACATCAAACGATATGCTGAGCCGGCCCTCGCCAAATCCCTGCATGGCATCAACGGGATTTCCGGGGACGACTACGACTGGTCTTTAAACGATGTCGGAAACCTCTGAGCAATTGCGTCGCCGCGAGGAGCGACGCGACGCGGCAATCCATAAGTTGTTGAACGGCAATGCCTCTGAATTGCTGCACTTCGTTCGCGATGACGTAATATGACACTAGCCCGCAATTCTCACCAGGCGGCTATGCCTCTCACTGGTTCGACGCTTCCCTGCGTCTCACCCCTTTGGGGCTTGCGCGAAAATGCTCTCCATGAGCATTTTTCAGCCCGGCGTTCATCGGCGCCTGTCCTGCGCCATCGCCCGGGATCCTGGTGAGAAATGCGGGCTAATCAGGGTGGTTTGTAGGATTTGAAAATCAGATCGAACACGCGCATCGAAATCGGTCGGCTCTTTGCCAGTCTGGAATTCGGCGAGCGGATTGCCCATGACTGCGCAACGAGACAGGCTGAGCTATCGAATGGCAACCACGGTCGGTTTTTTGATCGACAGGCGCGGCAGGAAAGTCACCACGCCCGCGTGTTCCGTCGCGTTATTTTATGTATTACGCCGAGGGGCGCCAGGCCGGTACCTGAAGCTTTGAGGGACTATCGAACCCGGCTGAACCATGCCGGCCGGCGCGGCGATATGGTCGATTTGCTGGTGGGCCAGCAACTTGTACTGGAAGGGTTCGGAGAGCTGATCCTGCACCGGCTGGACAGGAAGTTTGATCAGCGGCACATCGGTTTCAAGCGCCTGCGCAAGGTGCTTCTGGCGCAGGAGCGTGGTCATCAGGCGTTC
>CAMYOI010000592.1 GCA_947259955.1 uncultured Gammaproteobacteria bacterium | reverse complement strand
ACCGCCGGCCATCTGGAACCGCGCCACAATCTCCTCCATGCAGTCCGCAGCCAGAGGGATTGCGTGGATTAGCCATATCTAGATTGTGTCTCGACCAAACAGGGCGCGTGCGGTACTCGCGTGAAGCTGCAATAGCTTCAATGCCGTATTAACGAATTGACGACGCAACCAGGACATCACTTCCGCGTCGCCAGCACTGGCAACCCGTACATGAGCAAGCAAAAACTCCGTGTCGTAGAACCAAACGTTAATCGGTGCGCTGGTATAGCCGTTCGTGGCGAGATAATTTTGCACGCCGTCATCGCCGGCACCACCGTCTCGGGGCTATAGCCAGGTGCCCATGGCACCCCCTTCCAGAGAAAGAGATCATCTACAGTCACGGCCAGTTTTATCTTCGGTTGGAATGTCAACTCGGGTATCGCTGCCTGTCGCGAATGGACTTACGCGAGAATTGGCTTGATCTTTCGTATACTCCTACTGCATTTCCATACACTCCATCACTTCAATATATGCACCTGGCATCTTGAAGTGCGGGCAATCATCAAAAATCTTTGCAGCGGCCTCGTGAGATTCCGCCTGTGCAATAGAATAACCACCAACTTCATTGCGCTCGTCTAAAACACTCTCCTTGGTTACACGCTTGTTCTTACCAACCGGAGTGCCGAGTTCGACGAGGTCTTGTTTATGCTGCTCTGCCCAAGCCATCCAATCATCCATTCCCTTTTTCCTTTCTTCAGGGGTCCAATTCTTCTTCATCTCATTCATGGCAGCAGGCGGCACCATATAGAGTGCTATAAAATATATTTTGGTGTTCGAGCCTGAGTAAGATACTGCGCGAACTGTTTACAATACCTCATAAATCTGGGAATGTCGTAACATTGTACAACCACTCCATTATCGCAGCCCCACGTATATCAACGAACTCCCCGAAAGTCGGGTCTTGGCCGGCTAGTGACGGACACGGAGCAGTAATATCAAGATGTTCAGGGCAGGCTTATCGGTCCGCTCAGGAGTTGTGCCGCCTTTCTTATCCTTGCCGCAACCAGCCGGGCCAATCACGACGGTGTTGATGGGAGACCGAGGACGTGCGCTAAAAACTCGCTGCCCTGCTTCCGCAGGACGGAGTTGTGTTCACCTTGATTTGAAGCTTGCTGTGAGCCTTTCGAATCGCGTATTCGACTTGTTCAGGCGTCGCAGCTGTAGCGAAAATGAATCCCAGGCAGTTGCCACTCTCCGGTAAGGGGGCAAGTTCATCGCCAATCGGAACGGATAAAATGATTTCATCGATTTTCGGCACCGCATGGGCAGCCGCCAGTCCCTCTATGGCGTCCAGTCGGCCCGTCGCCGGGACCGGAATCATCATCACGCCCGAAGCGTCGGAGCCGCTGGGGAATTCCGGCTGGGGTAGTCCTGCCGCATGTCGTACGATCAAGTCTTCGAGCCCAAGATCTCGTTGAAACCGAAGCGCCTTGGAGCAAAGAGCCCCAATCGAACGGGCCGCAACCTCGATGATCCAGGCGCCTTGCCCGTTGACGCGCAACTCTGCGTGAATGGGACCCTCCGTCAGGCCGATCGCCAGCGCTGCCTGCCTGGTCTCTTGCACCAGTAACTCCTGCTGGTGAGGCGGCAGACGGGAAGGTGTGACAAAAATTGTCTCCTCGAAGAACGGGCCGTCAAGGGGATCCGGCTTGTCGAACAGCGCGAGTACAATTAATTTTCCGCGGTACAACATGCCTTCTACAGCCACTTCCCGTCCAGGTATGAAAGATTCCACCAATAGAGGGTCGTCATGTCGGTCGAGTTTCTCGAGTATCGAGGCAGTACGTCGGCACGCTGTAACGAACTCCTCGGCGTTGTCGATCCTGATTACGCCGCGGCTGCCGCACAGGTCCAGCGGTTTGACAACACAAGGGTAGTCGAGTGCCATTGCGATTTTACGCAAATCCTGTCTAACGAAAACAACTTCAAACCTTGGTGATTTAAGGCCCGCTTTGGCCAAGGCGCGGCGCATTCGGTATTTATCGTGGGCGACAACGGCGGACTCGACGGAGTTGTGTCGCAGGCCGAGGGCTGCAGCGGTCGTGGCTGCCAGAACCGTGGTTTCCTCGTCCGTACCAATAACGGCCGATATAGGATAGCAACGGGCGTACTCAACGATTCGCCTAACTGCTGCTTCGATCGGTTTGAATTCAAGCGCCACCATGCCGCCGGCCGAGAATTCCTGCAGCGTCGAGCGGTGGTTGGATCCTACCGTGAACTGCACGCCGAGTCGGCGCGCGGCGTCCATAAATCCTCTCGCCCGATAGGACGTGGATGGCATGAGCAGCAATATCCGAGGTGGCGAACCGTGATGCGGATACCGTGTCAGCCCTTCCGGGGCGGTCATGGGATCAGGTTTTCCGGGTTTTGAAGTAGGGATTGGTTCCGCCATCGTGATCCGTGAGATCAACCACGGCCACAACACCCTGGACCTGATCCTTGATCATGACTTCGACTCCCTGGCACAAGGTCACCTGGGCCATCGCGCAACCCTGGCACCCGCCTTCGAAGCGGATGAAGACCGTATCACCAGTCACCTCGATCAGCCGGATATAACCGCCATGGGCGTTAACCGCCGGATTGATCTGCTCGTCCAATATCTTTTGTACGGCGTCGGGCAATGACGATCCGGGAACTTTTCCAGCCTCTACACCGGCGACGAACTCGACGTCACGAACCTCCGGAACGTAGTGACGAATCAGGTTTGAAATATTGTTTCTGATCGGGATCGTCGCCCCGGGAGACCCTTCGATAGACAGTTTCAAGACGCCGTCCGAAAATGCCTTGAATGCCAGATCTCCGCCGCGATCCATTACCAATGGACGTACTCTTTCTTCGAGCAAGCGTTTGAGGCGGGCGACAATGTCTTGCATCGATGCCTTGTCCTTCACGTCGTGGCGGAACAGGGCGCGGCCTTGTCCAGGGCCTGCTCCAGGTCGGAGATTAAGTCCTCGGGTTTCTCGATACCGATCGACAGCCGCAGCAGATCCCGCGGCACCGGCGACGACGCCCCCTCGATACTGGCCCGGTGTTCGATCATGCTTTCCACGCCGCCAAGAGAAGTGGCGCGCTTGAACACCTCGACATTTGCCGCCGTGGCAATCGCCGCGGCTTCACCGTCCCCGTGCCGGATCGACAGCATACCGCCATAGCCTCCGGACATTTGGTCCGCCGCTACCGCATACCCCGGATGTTTGGCCAATCCGGGATACAAGACCGAGGCGACATGCGGGTGGCGATTGAAGTGCTCGGCGATGCGCAGCGCGGTCTCCGCGGCCCGGTGTACACGCAGAAAAAGCGTGCGCATGCCGCGCAGGAGCAGCCAGGCTTCGAATGGACCAGGCACGGCCCCGGCATCCCGGCGCCAGGCCCGAATGCGATGCCAGAACGAATCTTTGACGGCGCCCACCACGGCGCCCATAAGTACGTCACTGTGTCCGTTCAGGTATTTACTGGCTGAGTGGACGACCAGGTCGGCGCCCAGTTCCAGGGGTCGTGTGAACACCGGCGTGGCAACGGTGTTATCGACCACCAGGCGAGCTCGGGCAGCATGTGCGATTTCCGCGGCGGCTCTGATGTCGGTGATACTCCAGGTCGGGTTGGCCGGTGTATCGA
>CAMYOI010000591.1 GCA_947259955.1 uncultured Gammaproteobacteria bacterium | reverse complement strand
TGCCGATTGCGTTTTTTGTCCCGTCTATCGGGTCCGCTGATCTGTCCGTATTTGTGAGTGTAATGCCACTTAATTTTTTCGTAGAAAGAATTGGCGGTGAGCATGTCGACGTGAAGGTCATGGTGCAACCCGGCCACAGCCCAGTCACCTACGAACCCACTCCTCGGCAGATGGCAGCACTATCGACTGCAAGTGCTTACGTCCGAATCGGCGTGCCTTTCGAAACGGTTTGGATGCGCCGAATTCAAGATATAAATCCGGAACTTGAGATCATCGATCCGCGGGATGGCATCGATCTACTACCCTTGCGGTATCAAGCACTGGATATAGATGGAAGTGAAAATTCAAGCCACACCCATAGTCACGAAGGCGGAGATCCTCACGTGTGGCTTGATCCTACTTTTGTCAAAATTATCACCACTAATATCCGGGACCATTTCGCTCGTATCGATCAAGATAACAGCACAGCCTATGAGCAGAATACCGAGCAACTTCTCAGAGAATTAGATGAGCTGGATTCCGACATCCGCCAACTCATTGCGAACACTGAGAAACGGAAATTTCTTGTTTTTCATCCGGCCTGGGGGTATTTCGCACGCGCCTACGGTCTGGAACAAATCTCCGTAGAGCACGAAGGAAAAGAGCCCGGCCCATACACACTGGCGAATCTGATAGAGTCCGCCAAACGACAGGATATTACTACGGTTTTCGTGCAAAAGCAGTTTAGCGCCCGGGTAGCGAGTACTTTAGCAGAAGAACTTGAAGGTCAAGTTGTCGTGCTCGATCCACTGGCCGAAGACTACTTCGAGAATCTTCGTCAGGCAGCAAAGGCAATTTCGGGAGCCTAGCGCGACAATGTGTGTCGGTATTAGGCAGGTGCCCCAATCGCGCCGGTTAACAGGTTCAGGGCGCGGAGTCCAGCGCAGACAGTGGAAACATCCTTATGCCTAATACGAAGGCGTCCGAGGCCAGAAAGCGCGCCGTTGCAGCCAGGGAGACGGCAGCGCAGGCATGTCGCTCAACGAGTACTAATGAGCAATCAGACAACATCCGTTTGAGGTAACCGCCATGAGCACGGTACGAAAAACCATTCAGCACGCTGAGCGGCATTGCAAAGAACATGGAGCACGCCTGACGAACAAGCGAAAGCAAGTTTTATCGAGTCTATTGCAGGCTCGAAAAGCGCTATCTGCCTATGATCTGGTCGACTATTGCAGAACTGAGTGTGGTGAAACCATACCACCTGTATCGGTGTATCGAATACTGGAATTTCTTCAAGACGAGCAACTAGTTCACAAGCTTAACTTGGTCAATAAGTATGTCGCCTGTTCACATATTACTTGCGACCACGAGCACGATGTACCGCAGTTTTTATTTTGTGGCCAATGTCAGAAAGTGAAGGAGATAAGCATCAGCAAGTCAACCTTGGCAGACCTGAAAAAGAATGTAGAAAAAGCAGGATTCTACTTGGTCAGCCCGCAACTGGAA
This sequence comes from uncultured Gammaproteobacteria bacterium, assembly GCA_947259955.1. Lineage (GTDB taxonomy): Bacteria > Pseudomonadota > Gammaproteobacteria > Arenicellales > JAANXG01 > JAHEKE01. The sequence continues at coordinate 3,225 of CAMYOI010000591.1, read as the reverse complement.
ATGAATTGTCTTTGTGACGACTGCATGGCTAATGCGGCTTAGTCGTACACAGGCTATCATCCCTTCGGCTTTTAGGGCGTACATCCAGAAGGGCATTCCAACTCCCATGGAACCGAACACTACAAAACACATAGCCGCCGGTGGTTTGCTGCTGTTTTGCACGCTCGCGATTTTCGGCTTCTCAAGCCTTGTGAATGCGTGCGTAATATGTATCCCGTATCCTACGAGGACGACCGCGGACTATCTGGTGGAGAGCGAGACGGTTGTTTTGGCGAGGGAGAACCCGGACAAACCCTGGTCATACATCCCAATCGAGACATTAAAGGGCGAGACGGTTCTTTCTCCTATCGATAACTTTCTGAACAGTATAACCCGGAGGCTGCTCGAGACTTACCCGGAGCGGGGCGTGGTCTTGGTACGGGATACAAAGGACCAAAAGAAATGGCGCAGTCTCGGTTTCGCGGACGCGGAGGACGAGAAGATGATCCGTGAGATCATTCGACAGGCTCCACAATGGCAACAGCTAGGTCCTTTGAACGAATCTCGCCTGATCTTCTTCGCCAATTATCTTGGTCACGAGGACCGCGATCTGCATGAACTGGCCTATCTTGAAATCGGCCGGGCCCCTTACAACCAAATAAAGCAATTGGGCACCAAATGGCCACTTGACCAAATCCGCGCCCTGCTTCGCGACCCCGTGTATTTTGAATGGCATCCCCTTGCTATCTTGATGCTGGCCCACAACGGTGATGCGAGCGACCGAAAATACATCATAGACAATTTCTCTTCCCTTGCGCGTTTTGGTTCGACGACCAATCTATCGGCATGGACAACGGCTTTAATAGAGATTCAAGAAGAGGAAGCAGTGGTTGAGGTTGAGGAAAAGTACTTCCGTTCCTCCTCACGGAGTCAGGAGGAACTGGTGGCAGTAACGACAGCCTTGTCGGAGCACGGCAGCAACGGGCATACCCATCTGCGTGATCAAATTGTTCGGAGTTACTCAATCCTGCTGGATCAACACCCGAAAATGGCAAGCTATGTTGCCAAGGATCTGATGGCCTGGGCTCGACCGGAACTATCCGAAAAGTTGACCACAATCTTAGACAACGTCAAAGACACCGACCCACTTACTGCATATGCAATAAGGCTATATCTTGCGAAGGCGAAGAACGTGAACACCAGCTGGTAACCGCCCAGGCAGCACACCAGGCGAACCCGTGAATAACCGGCCGCTCAGAGACGGCTAATTCAAGAGTTAAGAAGGATTAACAGCCTTTCAGCAATTAGGCGGCTTTTTAGGTAGGAGCATACATCAACTCAAATCTTGCTGCTCTGCAGTAGCTATATGACCCAATGCAGACAAGTTGTATCGCCATGTCGCTCGCACACAAAGCAGTTTAGTTAGAGAGAAATTGTGAATCAAATCTCAAAATAAGAAAACAGTTATAAAATTGTCAAAAGCTGCTGGCAGGCCGTGCGTAAAAACATAAAAAGTTGTTCCCGCTTTCTTTCGAAATGTTACAGTTCTTGCCATACACATCGACCACACCAGCGATGTTGGGATATGGGTCACTTGATCACCCACGGCACCTGGGTCAGGTGACCGTTCCTCGGAGTATACGGTTTGGACTGACGCTACTGGTGGCTGTGACTAGCCTGTTGTTACCGCTGTTCGCCATCGGTGCCCAGCAGCTCAGTTGGCAGGACCTCGGGCTCACGATTTATCCATTAGAGGATCCCTTCTTCGGGTTAGCGCTAGAACAAAAGCAGAGCTTGGAGACGGTGCTCCAGGTGGCCAGACTTCGAGAGCAGGGCTCTGAAATAGAAATCGAGTTGAGCAGCCGCGAAGCTGAAGCGCGAAGGTTGCTGCAGCAGTCTGGGCTCAATGCCGATCGACTCATCAAACAGGAACAGGTGTTTCTTCCCAAGCTCGAACTTCAACGATCAACCTTACGCGAAGATTTGGATGGACGAGACATTCGTATCCCTGGCTATGTGCTATCCCTGGAGTTCGATGGAGACGACGTTACTGAGTTCTTACTGGTGCCCTATGCTGGGGCGTGCATTCACACCCCACCACCCCCGCCTAATCAGATCATTCATGTGAAGGTAGATGAAGGATTCGCGTCCGGCGATCTGTTTACGCCGGTCTGTGTTTCCGGTGTGCTCAGAGTGGAGTTGAGCAAGCAGCAAGTTGGATTATCCGACGGCGAATCCGAGTTTGGCGTTGGCTACACGCTCAACGCTAGCTCGATAGTGCTATATGAGTGAACGCTATTAGGAAGGTCGATGGTGACCCGATGTCAAGCCTATGCTGTCACTAATTATCTAGAGGAAAGCTTTCATCCGAATGACTGGTTGTGGCCGATTACTGACGGACAAGGATGAGTGATATCTAGGTTTTCAATCCAGTTTTCTCGGTCCGCTTTGTCGGGGACAACCGTCGTTCGATATTTATCAATGGCGGGGTATATGAGCATTCACTAACAGACAGGACCCGACCCAATCCTGCCATATGCCCCTCGGCATCCGCATGGTCCGCTACTGAGTTTAGTGCAGTCATTGCGAACGGTCGATTCGATAAACGTTCGCACTTTTTCTATTAACGTAAGTTGTTGACGCGAACGCAACTTGAGGAAAGGCAAGTTGCGAACACCGCATAGGCGTCGAAAGGACATCAACGCCCGCGATGGCGCTTGCGGTGGTGGCGCGGCGATTCCCCCGTCCACGACCGGAATGCCCGGCTGAAACTGGTCGGATTGGTGAATGCAAGCGACACGGCAATCTCTGCGACTGATTTGTCCGAGTGAAGCAGGTCTTCGGCGGCGTGGCGTTTCTTTAGTTCTATGACCTCCGCGGAGAAGGTGGTGCCACTCGCCTTGAGTTTGCGTTGCAGCGACTGGCGACTCAGGCCGGTCGAGTGCGCTGCGTAGTCGACATTCAAGTCGGCGTGATGCAGATGCGGCAGCATTGTCTGGCGTAGTGCGTCAAGGAACTCGACAGGAAGCTTGCTCCGGTGCGTGCCCTTCAACGCGAACAGCACCGGCGCGCGAAATTCTCTGTCGACCGAAGTCCGAGCGAGTGCCCTGAGGGGTCTGAGAATTCGAAAAAAACCGGGTGAAAAAACCGGGTCAGAGAGCAATTGTTTCTAATATTAGAGAGTATTGCTCTTTGGACACAAATTACGCCTAATCTATAGGCAACTGCTTTGTAAATAAGGGGTGC
>CAMYOI010000590.1 GCA_947259955.1 uncultured Gammaproteobacteria bacterium | reverse complement strand
ATCCACCTGAATCGCTGCGAGGCAAGATCGCTATGATCGAAGACGCCACGGACACCTTCGGGATGGCTCTCAAGGCGTTGGGGTACTCTGCCAATAGTATCGATCCGAAGGCCATAAAGGAGGCCGAACGTTTGCTTGCGGCACAAAAGCCGTACGTAGGGAGCTACACCTACGTAGGGCTTGGTGAGGATTCGGCGCTGGTATCCGGAGAGATGGTCATGACCATGATCTATAGCGGCGACGCCCTTATGGTTCAGGAACACGACGAAAACATTCAATACGTCGTCCCCAAAGAGGGAGGCAATATTTGGGTCGACTATCTGTCGGTTATGGAGAGCTCAACGAAGAAGGAGCTGGCCTGGGCGTTTATCAATTTTCTGAACGAGCCGGAGAACGCCGCCCAGCTTGCGGAGTTCGTCTACAGTCCAACGCCGAATACGGCGGCGGAGAAACTCCTGCCTGCCGAGTTTCTCGAAGACGAGGACATCTATCCCGACGAGGAAGTTTTAGCAAGATCGGAGTTTTACGCGCCGCTGCGAGGGCGTGCTCTTAAGAAGCGGGCCATGGCGTATGCGCGACTGATGCAATAACAGGGTCCGATGAAGCTTCGCACTCAGATCCCGCTGCTTTTAATACCGCTCATCGTTATCCCGTTGCTCGTTTTGGGTTGGATTGCCTACACCACGCTGCGGGAGACAAGCGAGCAGAGCGTGTTCAGGGAGATGCAGGCTTCTATGGATAAACTGAATACGTATATGGGGACCCAACTGACCACGGCTGTATCGAATATCGAACTGTTCTCGAAACACACCTTAGTCAAGAAATATGTGTTGACCCATGACGAGGATCATAGGCACGAACTGATTTTGCCACCGCTGTTGCGGTTGTTTCAAAGCTATCACGAGGCCTTTCCCGAGTATTACGAGGTTCGCATCTTCTTTCCGGACGGTTATGAAGACGTACGTCTAACTTTCCCCTTTATCGATAACCAAACCGATGAGGAAACCGAAAGTCCGATATTCCAGGACCTGGTACGATCTGAAGATCGAACCTACACCGCCGTGTTTCGCAACCCGGACAATCAAGAAATTTCGCTATTTGTCGGTAAGCCATTAAATTTACGTGATGGCACCATAGATGCTTTACACATCCCGCCACAGCTTCGCGGCTATCTGGCATTAACCGTCAGAATTCAATACTTAGCTGAACACATCAAAAAGACCGTTATCGGTAAGGGGGGGTATCTATTTGCGACGGATGCCGACGGGGAAATATTGTTCCATTCCGATGCCGTTGCGCTGCGTGGACCGATATCAGAGAGCCTTCTCCGTGAGACGCACGACAACAATCCCACCAGGATGTCATTCAACGGGCACGAGGCTTTTATTGAACGGGTTCAGCTGCATCCGGATATGTATCTGTTCGCGGTCTTGCCCGAAGATGATCTTCTCGCTATCAGCTATAACCTGGCTCTCATTGTTGCGGCAATCGCATTGGCCACCATCGTGGTGATCACGATATTCCTGTTTACCACCCTGGAGTATCTGGTAGTAAGACCCGTCTATAGATTGCGCAATCTTGCTAAGCGGATCGGACACGGTGAGCGGTCGATCAAGAGCGAAGTGATATCCAGCAATGAAATCGGGGAACTTGCAACCTCATTCGAGGAAATGGCGGTCAATCTGAAACGCTCGGACGAACAGGTGTCTTTGTACCGGGGGGAACTGGAACAGAAGGTGGTTGAGCGGACCGCCAGCCTGCAGGAGGCCAAGGAGGCAGCCGAAGCCGCCAGCCGAGCGAAAAGCGAGTTTGTCGCCGCCATGAGCCACGAGATTCGAACGCCGATGAACGGCGTGACGGGCATGAGCGAACTGTTGCTCGAAACCGGGCTTGATGACCAGCAACGCGGCTATGCCGAGACGGTCCGGCACTCGGCAGATGCACTCATGGACATCATCAACGACATTCTCGATTTCTCGAAGATCGAGGCGGGCAAGCTCGAACTGGAGACCGCCGACTTCGATATCCGCGAGCTCGCCGAGGACGTCACTTCCATCTTTGCGGAGCAGGCGGCCAAGAAGCGGCTCGAACTCACCTGCTTCGTGTCCCCCGAGATCGAGGGCCTGTTTATCGGTGACCGGTCGCGGCTTAGACAAATCATGATGAACCTGTTGAATAACGCCGTGAAGTTCACTTCAGAGGGCGAGGTGGATCTGCGGGTGGAGCTTCTGTGGTCCAGCGACAAGGAGGGTCGGTTCGAGATCGAGGTTTGCGACACAGGCATTGGCATCGATCCCTCGAAGCTGGAATACATTTTCGAATCGTTTTCCCAAGCCGACGGATCCACCACCCGAAAGTACGGCGGGACGGGTCTCGGTCTGGCTATAGCCAAGAACCTGACCGAGGCGATGGGGGGAGAGATCGGTGTGACCAGTCGCCCATCCGAGGGCGCCACATTCTGGTTCCGCGTGACCCTGCCGCGTTCTGCTGCTGCAGTCGAGAAAACACGATTGAAGGAGCGTGACCTGCGGGGGATGCAGGTACTGGTGGTGGACGACAACGCGACCAACCGGAAGATTCTGGCGGCGCACCTCGACGGTTGGGGGATCGACCACCGCAGCGCTGAGAGCGGCTTGGAAGCATTGGCGGCATTCGAGCAGAAAGCGCGCGAAGCGGCACCTTTTGACGTGGTGCTGGTCGACGTCAACATGCCAGGCATGAATGGGATCGAACTGGCGCGGCAGATTCGAACCAAATTCGGACCCGAAGTCCCGCGCATCGTGCTCTTGAGTTCGACCACTGAGCTTGTCGACGGAGATACTCGACGAGCCTGCGGTATCGACGCGCTGCTCACCAAGCCGATGCGGC
>CAMYOI010000589.1 GCA_947259955.1 uncultured Gammaproteobacteria bacterium | reverse complement strand
TGAAGAAGAAGCGCCCGCGACCGCAGTTCGACGATATGGACCGCGCCTTCTGGGTCGTACTGCGAGCCGCATGGCCGGGCTGGACGAACCGCTTGTTCATGGTGAATCCAGACACCGTGGCCAAGTGGCATCGAGATCGCTTCCGTCGCTATTGGGCAATTTGCTGACCCACCATAATCAGGTGGCGAGAGTCTATACTGGGTTGGGTCCGGCCTATTTGGCGAATGCCGATACTCCTGTCCACGACTGGCGGCTGTCCCCGTCATAGCGGACCGATAAAACAGGCGCTAGGCGCGTAAATTTCGTAGCACCCCATCAGGCGGGACCCGGCCACAACCGGACACTCGCAGTCGAGTAAGATTAATACTTACCGATTACTGTGCTGTGTGAAATTCAGAGTAAGCCTGTGGGTCCCGAAAATAGGAGTCTGTTGATTCTATTGCATATTTCGGGATGATAGTTGATCCTTGGGTCCATGGTACGGCTGATCCAGTTCATGCTGACGTGTACGAGGTATTAAGACCTCTCTACTTACAAGGTAAAAGTCCTTGATCCACCAATTGCTCTTTCAGGTGGATAGGCTGGGGGGCGGGTCGGTTCAGTAATGGGCCGGCTGAACTTGCCCCGACAATGTGCCGAGAAGGCTCGTGGGAAGTAGTGACCAGGGCGAGGAATGAGGCACTGGTAAGAGGCGAAAGCCGCCGGTAACAGATTTCCCCTTGCCTACGGGAGTTATGGACCTGGGTCGTATTCAGCCAGGGGTGCTAGCCAAACCCGCAGAACGTAGCATTAAGCGAATGGTGCAGCTTCGTGAATGAACGCCGGACAACTATAGCTGGAAGCGTCCGGTTGAGGGGCAATCCTATAGAAATATGGGCTACCCGCCGACCCTCTATGTCTATGGGGAAGGCCAGTGTCGACAGGGGATGGAAAGGGCAAGCGAACCTGTTGGGTGAGCTCAGAAATCTCATTGGGCGGATGTGGGAAGCCAATCCGACGTGGGGTTCGCCGAAGATTGTCGCTGAGTTCGCAATGCCCGGAACCGACATTGCCAAGTCAACGGTGGAAAAGTATCGGCCCAAGCGAGCCGGGCCTCTGTCGCCTACTTGGAGAACATTCCTCGACCAGCATGTTCGAAATCTCGTATCGATCGACTTTTTCATAGTTCCGACGGCTACGTCTCGGGTGTTGTTCGTCTTCATCGTGCTTGCCCACGACCGACGGCGAATTGTTCACTTCAACGTGACGGAACATCCCACGGCGCAGTGGACTGCACAACAGATCGTCGAAGCGTTTCCGTTCGATAGCGCGCCCCGTTATCTGATTCGAGATGGCGATGGCATATACGGCGAGAGGGTTACGCAGAGGATCGAAAGTCTGGGTATCGACGAGGTCGTCACGGTCCGCGCGTCGCCATGGCAAAATGCGTATCTTGAACGACTGATCGGGACGTTACGCCGAGAACTTTTCGACCACGTCATCGTGTTAAACGAACGGCATCTCAAGAGACTTATGTCGTCGTATCTGGAGTACTACCATCCGTGGCGAACACACCAGTCCTTGGATCGCGACGCGCCGGACGGTCGTCCCGTACGAGCAGGGAAACCCTGCAACATTGTTGAATTCCCGGCTGTCCATGGCCTTCACCATATCTACCTTCCGAAGGCTGCATGAATATTCGGGACCGACAAGGGACACGGCCTGAGACGGCGCTTATTTTCAAGGCTGCGGTCTCGCGGATGCGTAATGACGAGCGACAGCATATTCTTTCCGGACCATCGTTGGTGTGTTAAGATGTGTACATCAAACCACACCCTGGATGATACATGACTGAGTCCACGACTATGACGATACGCCTGGAACCAGAGCTTAAAGCCCGGCTGGATAAGCTATCTGCCGCGACTCGACGCAGCAAATCATTTCTTGCTGCCGAGGCAGTTCGTGAATTTGTACAATTGAACGAATGGCAGATTGAAGAAATAAAGGCCGGCCTCAAGGAAGCGGACGCTGGGGATTTTGCCAGCGATCAAGAAATCCGGGCTGTTTTCAATAAGTGGGGCGTTGATGGAGATTAAATGGCTAAGGACCGCGCTCAGAAACCTAGATCACGAAGCACAGTACATTGCTAAAGACGATCCCGTGGCGGCACAGCTTGTAGTACAGAGGATCCAGTACACGATTTCTTTACTAAGAGATAATCCTTCTTTAGGTCATCCGGGACGATTGCCAAACACTCGCGAACTCGTCATTCCAAGTACCCGCTATGTTGTACCTTACCGCGTTCGTCCTCGCTTGCAGCGGATTGAGATCCTGCGAGTGTTTCATGCATCACGAAAGCTACCAGAACGCTAATAAGATCCTTTCCAGTCATAAGATATTGGTAATATGGTGATCGACTCACAGCGAAAGAGATCTACAGGGTTCGCCGAAGATTGTCGCTGAGTTCGCAATGCCCGGAACCGACAGCAGCTTCATGTATTTTCTTGTATGCTGCAACACTCAGACGCTGGCGCACCTTTTGATTTATTTTTAACTTCTTACTCACGCTGCGGTATAAAACACATATCCACCTCGAGAGCCGTCGCGTTGAAGTTTCCGGTATCACGCCGCACCCGAATGAGCGGTGGATGAAACAAATCGCGAGAAACGTGACCATGGACGAATGGGTTTTTCTCGGTAATTGCCGGTATCTTATCCATGACCGCGATACGAAATTCACGGATTCATTTCGCGCGATTGTCAGATCAGGCCAGGTAGAGCCGCTAAAGCTTCCCGCCCGGGGCCTGAATTTGAATGCCTATGCAGAACGTTGGGTCAGATCTGTTAAAGAAGGATGTTTATCCAAGCTGATCTTATTCGGCGAAGCTTC
>CAMYOI010000588.1 GCA_947259955.1 uncultured Gammaproteobacteria bacterium | reverse complement strand
GTTTCAGATGACCGGACAGGGCGGTGTGCCGACCATGTCCTTCAACGGTGAGCCGTTCTTCGGACAGGATCGATTCAACCAGTTCTTCTGGCGCCTGCGTCAAAACGGTTTGACGGTCCGCAAGGTGCCCAGAGAACCGATCATGGCCAAGCCGTTGCGCTGGCCCAGCAGCCCGGGTGGCGAATAGATGATCAAGTCGGTGGCCTCCCTCGCGCGGCGAGGGAGGCTGCGGCGTCGGCGTTAAAGGAGTTGGGTGGATAGCCATAGTTTTTGAGATAAAGCCCCTCTCCCCGCAAATTCGGACAGTAACGCTTTGCAATCAGGGCAAGCTTTGGTGATAGTACCCATTTACCCCGTTAGGGGTCGAAAGCCATTAGCCGGTGGTTGAGCGCAGCGACACGAACTCGAAAATCGGCTGGCAAAAGATGTATGGTACGCCGAGGAGAGGTTAGGGGAAAAACATATTGCCGAAATTGATCGTGGAAGATTCTTAGTCGATTCCAATCAGGATTCAACCAACTCAACCTAACGCACGCCATGACCGAAGAAATCCTCGAATACCTTGAATACGCCGGACACGGACTCAGTCTGTTTGCCGTGGCGGTGATCCTGATCGGATTTGCCGGGGCAGCGGGGCGTTACGCTTGGCAGTTTCGTGAATTCGGACCGGAAAAAGACTTCCAGCAATTCAAGATCCAATTGGGACGGGCGCTGACCTTGGGTCTGGAAATCCTGGTGTTGGCCGATGTGATCGACACGATTACGACAGAACCCTCTTTTCTGTCCCTGTCGATGTTGGCTTTCCTTGTCGTGATTCGGACCATCGTGAGCTGGACACTGAGTCTGGAAATCGAGGGGCATTGGCCCTGGCAATCGGAAGTTCCCGAATCTGACGATGCGCAAGCGCGGAAAGGGGAGCTGACCGATGCCTGATCAAGTTACCTTCGCGCTACAGATGATTGCACGTTGGCTGGAAATCATTGGCGCTGCCGCGCTGATCCTCGGATTCCTGGTCGCGTCGATCAACTGGATTCGAACGTGGTCGAAGGAAGGGTCACACATCGCTGGCAAGGAATATCGAAAAGCGTTGGGGCGAACCGTGCTGATCGGCTTGGAAGTTCTGGTCGCGGCGACGATCATCAAAACCGTGACGCTTCAGCCGAGTTTTGAAGAGATTAGTTTTCTGGCCATCATGATTGCCATTCGCACGACGCTGGGCTGGACGATGGTGCTGGAGATGTACGGACACTGGCCATGGCAGCGGCGACGATTGGGAAAGACAAAACCGCGAACCGAATCGTAAACTCAAGGCGCTGTTGCTTTGTCAAAACACAACGATCGGGTAGTGAGCGAGGCTACGAGTCGAAATAAGCATCGGACTCGTTGCATCGTCCACTACGAACAACCCGAAGACCGCTTCTAAGCAGCAAACTGAATGAATGATTAAACAAGCTTTAACCGGAGAATGACGATGAAGATTGATGGCGGTTGCTACTGTGGCGAAATAACTTATGAAGCCGATGTCGATCCGGAAAAGGTCGCCATCTGTAACTGTATGGACTGCCAGAGAATGTCCGGCAGCGCGGTGCGCTCAAACGTGTACGTTGACGAAAGCGACCTCAAATTCCTGACCGGTAAAGCAACGGAATTTATCAAGACTTCAGAAAGTGGTCACAAACGGGCGATCGGCTTTTGCGGTAATTGTGGGACGGCCCTTTACGCTTGCAACGCCGATGGTGAGCCACGCACATACGGTCTGCGTGCCCTGACAAGCAACCAGCGCGATCAGTTGGTACCCAAGAGTCAGTATTGGCTTCGTTCACGCCCCGCCTGGTTTGCCGATCTGGACAGTATCCCGGGACTCCAGACTCAGTGATAACGTAAACAAAGCGCACAAGGTGGGAACTACCTTGCCTGGGAATCTTCGTTTATGTTCGACATGCCTGAACGCGAAGAATTCATCTCGGTACTCACTGTTTGCTTGGAGATCGTTTCTTGAGTAGTCGACAACTGGCGGCCATTCCTAGTGGATCATCGACCATGCAATTTCGGCCAAAATGGTTTGAGCTGCGAACGGTTTGCTACGTGCGGTAAGGCTTGTGGATTATTCCGCTGGATCTAATCTGGAAAGTTGGTGCGGAATTAACGCTCATGACGTTGAGGGTTTGTTCGAAAACTTGAATCGAATATGTATGTGTTAACGTCGAGCGGCAAGATTCCGAAAATTGATAATAGCACTAAAACTGTTTCGACCCTGCCAAGCCTCAGAACGCTGCAAAAAGGTAAATGCCATGGATGGCCGAATTATTGCTGCTACTGCATTCCAGTTGCTGCTCCTTGCGATCGCAGGACCCGCCCAAGCACAGTCAATCTATGACTCGCTCAATCGCAATGGAGAATATGCTTCAACTTCATCCTTGCCGTTTCAGCCGGTGACGTATTCGACGTCGCCGGTGCAAGCGCAGACAGAGTCAAGCACGACATCCGCAGGCGCAGACCCGCAGTCGTGTGAGGGAAGCTACTTCTGCGAATGCCAAAGATGTTGTCAGACAAAGAGAGGCGTGTTGCAACGATCTGAATTGACCGGAGACTGGGGCGGTCGTCGCAGTACTCTGGAGGAACGCGGGATTGTATTTCAAAGCTCACTGACGCAATTTTACCAGGGGGTCGTCAGCGGTGGTGCAGAGCAGACATTTCGCTATGGCGGTAAGCTCGACTTATTCACGGAACTCAACACCGAGAAGATGGGGCTGTGGAAAGGCGGCAGTTTTTTTATCCACGGCGTCAGTTGGAATTTCGGTCAAAATTCGAATGCCGATGCGACATTCCTGGCTCCCGTCAACGCCAGTTTGAGCTACCCGGAGGCCGAACCATCA
>CAMYOI010000587.1 GCA_947259955.1 uncultured Gammaproteobacteria bacterium | reverse complement strand
CCCCTCTGGCCAATATCTGGATATTGCCTGCGAGGCGCGCCTTGTCCCCGTGTTTTTGGGGGGCTCTGAATGTCACAGAATTTACGACGGGGTACACTACCCGTCGCTTGGGATCCTGGTGAGAAATGCGGGCTAGCCAAAAACTCTGCGCTATTGCCGCGGGCCAGCACAGTGCGGTAACTTGACTTGACAATTGACCTGAACACCGTCAGCAAATAGCGTATCGCTTTAGTGGCGGACTGTCAGCGGAGCGGGAACGCTGCAGGGCGGCCAAAAAATCCCGGCAAAGAGGTATATTCATTCACGGAAATCACCTAGAGCGAGGGCTTTCGATGAATTCGAGCAGAGTCGCCCGGAAGACAGTGCTGAACGGCAGTTCGTTGGTGTTGCTTATTCCCTCCCGGGCCTGGGCCGCGGGTGGCGAACTGCCTTCGCTGGTGCTCGACATCGGCTACTGTATCCTGCTCGCGGGTGTACTCGCAGCGATTTTTATTCGCCTGCGGATCCCGGAAATCGCAGCGTTCCTGGTTGCCGGGCTGGTGGCCGGACCAATTGGCGCCGGATTAGTCAACGACGTCGCCAATATCGATACGATTGCCCAGCTGGGGCTGGTCCTGCTACTTTTCGTCATCGGCCTGGAAATCGATCTGCGCAAGCTCCTCTCCAGCGGTCGGGTGCTGATCGTTTCCGGCCTGCTGCAGTACCCGCTATGCGTGGCCCTAGGTTTCGTCCTGATCAAGCTGCTGGTGTGGCTGGGTATCAGCGGCGAGTTACTGGCCAGTGCAAGCTATGCGCCTCTCTACGTCGGTTTCATTATCGCCGCCTCATCAACACTGCTGGTCGTCAAACTGTTCCAGGAGAATTTCCAGCTGGATACGGAGGTCGGTCGGATCGCTCTCGGCCTGCTGATTTTTCAGGATATCTGGGCCATCGTCGTGATTGCCCTGCAGCCGAACTTCGACAACCCACAAATCGGGCGGATTCTACTGTCGTTTATAGGCATCGGCGCGCTGATCGCCATTGCCGTTTTGCTGGCCCGCTACGTGGCCATGATCGGCTTCAGATGGATTGCCAAGACGCCCGAGATCATACTGGTCGCGGCGCTATCCTGGTGTTTTCTAATCGTTTTCCTGGGCCTCAATCTAGATACAGTCAGCGAGACCCTTTTCGGCTTTAATCTGCACCTGGCCGTTGGCGCCGGTATGAGTGCGCTCATCGCCGGCGCCAGCGTTGCCAGCCTGCCTTACGCCACCGAAATCATCGGTAAGGTGGGTGTAGTGAAAGATTTTTTCGTGACCTTGTTTTTCGTTGGGCTGGGCATGGGAATTCCCCGCCCTGAAGGTATGGATGTTATCGTGCTGGCCATCCTTTTCGCTGCGCTTGCACTGCTCGCCCGCTACGTCGTATTTCTACCACTGCTGTACTTTACCGGGTTGGACCGGCGCTGTGCCGCAGTGGCATCCACCCGCCTCGCTCAGGTTTCGGAATTTAGCCTGGTAATCGCTTTCCTGGGCACCCAGCTCGGACATATCCCTGTGGGGCTAAACAGCGCTGCCATTTTCGCCTTTGTGATCACTGCTCTGCTCACACCGGTGCTCTATAGCCGGGCTGATGACCTGCACGAGCGGCTCGGCCCGGTTCTGCAACGGCTTGGTTTCAAAGCACCTGCCGCAACACAAGTCGAAGAGCATCAGTCCTTCGCCATTGCCATCCTGGGTTTCCACCGTATTGCATCTTCGCTGCTCTACCAACTGGCTAAATCGCGACCGGAGTTATTGCCCGAGACGCTTGTGGTTGACTTCAACGCGCAGATCCATTCGCGCATCGCTGCCTTGGGCGCCAGCGCGAAGTACGGTGATCTGCAGAATTCTGCCACTTTGCACCACGCCGGTATCGACAAGGCGAGAGTTGTCGTATGTACGGTACCGGACGATGTGCTCATAGGCACCACCAACCGCAAGCTCGTTACAATGGTACGGCAGATGAACCCTGGCGCTGTGATCATCGCCAATGCCATCGAACTCCGGCAGGTCGAAGAGCTTTATGCGGTCGGGGCAGATTACGTGTTCCTGCAGCGGGTAGAAAGCGCCCGGGCGGTGGAACTTGCGGTCGAAAAGGCGCTGAATGGCGACATCGCCGACTTCCGCCATAACCTGGAGTTAGCCGAGGGTAAATGGTCAGAGCGGAGTGAGGTGCTCGACTGAATGTATTTGCTCTTTGGGGTGAGAGTAAAAACTCTCATCATATCGAAAGTTCGCCGACTCAAAACAAGTTGAGAATAAACGGCTAAACCGAAGCACTCGCCAGCTGCCGCTGAAAATCGGCGTCGTCATACCAACCCAGCGAAGATGTGACTTTGAGATCTTCACCGATCTCCCATTCTTCCCATCCGCTGAAACGAACGGCTTTGTTCGTGTCCTTGTGATGACCCTCGAACGTCCAGGTGTAGATGGCGTGATCACCGGCGGTCAGTACTGCGTCGCAATGCAGGACCAAGTCGGGAAAATCCGCCATGAAGCCCGCAGCCATGTCTCCGATTTCGGCTCGGTTTTGCATTGGTTCCCCACGATTAATGGCGAAACTGGTAACCTCGGCATAGGTTTCCGCGACGGATTCGGGTGCCATCGAATTCCATGCCCCGACATGCGCTTCGGCCAGTTCGCGTATTTTTTCTGGGTCGTGATTCACCTCTGTGACTCCTCCCTATTGAATACCTTCGATTCGAGATTAACGCCCAACACGCAAATCATTCCAGCATGTGTCAGCATCTGCGGGTTTGGATATGAATTTTTGTATATCACTTTCATTGGACGCTCTTGGTACGTAATCCCAATTCTGGGCGAGCGCTATAGTCGCCATTTGGCGGACGGGTGGGGTCA
>CAMYOI010000586.1:674-3564 GCA_947259955.1 uncultured Gammaproteobacteria bacterium | reverse complement strand
TAAACGCTGTTCGGGTCGGCTCCCTCTTTAATAAGGGAACCTATCGCGGCCGCATCGAAAGAGTTCACGGCTTCGTATAGTTGCTGATTCAATTCATCTGAACTCGATAACACCGGACTGGACAGTAACGACAGGGCAAGGACGGCGGTTGCAATGCGCATCGAAGGCTACCTCCTGGAAAGCGGTCTAGTAGTGGATTTCTCAGCTAGTATGAAGCAGGTTCCGTGCAGGTGCCAACAGGCGCTGGGCAGCAATGGAATGGAGCCGGCAGATCGAATTCGAGCCGCCCAGTGTATAGCGTGTCGGTGTCCAATTAGTAATTCTGACCTTAACACAATGGATAGCGCAATCTTGTCTTCGACACCAATTGATTTTGGGAGAAAATTACGAATTCGATATCCACACCTCCCACAGATCGGATTCTTTGCCTTTTATTACAACAAGAATATGTGTATACTATTCGCACATCATACACAGTGTAAAATCACATGAGAACCAACATTGTAATTGACGACAAGCTTATGACCGATGCGATCAAAGCCACCGGCGCTAAGACCAAACGCGAAGCCGTAGAATTGGGTTTGAAAGCTTTAATTGTCTTGAAGAAGCAAGAAACGATAAAGGGATACCGCGGTAAGCTTAAATGGCGAGATGACCTTGAGCGAATGAGACTGGATTAATGGTGCTCGTTGATTCAAGTGTTTGGATCGACTATTTCAATGGCAAGGAAACTCCCGCAACGAACCAGCTCGATTCCTTGTTGGGAATCGAACCCGTTTCGATCGGTGACCTGATACTCACAGAAGTCCTTCAAGGCTTCAGGAAAGATAGTGAGTATGAAACTGCAAAAGATTTGCTAACCGCATTGAAGATCTACAAGATACTTGGTATCAAAATGGCAATTCTTGCGGCCGATAATTATCGAACGTTAAGAAAGAAAGGTGTCACAGTACGAAAGACCGCGGATACTCTCATTGCGACTTTCTGTATCGAGCAAAATATTCCCCTGCTTTTCTCGGACAAGGATTTTAATCCCTTCGTAAAACATTTGGGCCTACGTCCTGCGATCGGCTGATTCTTAGTCCCTTACATTAAATATTTACGACATGAGGACGAAGAAGTAATCATACCGGGTTTTGGCATAGTGACGGGATGATCAATTGTTGTTTGAGTTTCAATGCGGTAGCGAGGACGCGACGGCCGAGTTTGGTGAGGTAGTATTTGTAGCAGTGGCCGACTTTTTTGATCAAGCCATGTGTACGCAGGCGTTTGAGCAGGTAGGAAGACTGCGAGGGCGAGAGTCCGCGGATATGTTGTCTCAAGTCCCGTGCACGAAAGCCGCTGATTGTCCACTCGCCGCGAAAGAGAGTGAGAATGGTTTGCAGGTCCTGTTGTAGGAAGAGGTTGAATCCGCGATAGGAGCGGTTATTGTCTTTGGCAGGGCTGGATATCTTGTCACAGTCTTTGAGGCCGGATGTGGGGTTGTCGATATCGGCGATAAAGGCCAGGTAGCGCTGATTGGCGGCGAGCATCAATTGTCGCAAGACCTTCAAACTATGGATCGTTTTTCGTAATGGGGCGTTCTTGAGCACGGTTTTCCCATTGCGTTGTTCCACCTCACGGCGGTGTTTGAAAAAGGAGACATCGTTGGTGGTGCATTCGACCCGGGCGATCAAGCCAAACTTATCATACAGCTTGATGCTGGTTGATCCCATGCGGTGGCGGATGCGTGTTCCCTGAATACGGGTGCTGAAGTCATTGCCGAGTTCATCGCGATATTGACCGGTCAGTTTGCGCCCGAGAAAAGTGGCGACCTGATCGGCCTTGACGTCGTGGACGACGGAACGCACGATGTTCTCGTACAAGGGCTGGAATTCACTTTGTCGGCGGAATACCACATCCGTGGCATATTCCACCTGCATGAAACTCCAGTAGTACGGGTTGCGGAAACGCGAGGCGAAGGGAAAATAGGTCTGTGCCCAGCGGTTCAGCCGGCGGTGGAGTTGTTTTGCGTCCTGTGAATCCGCCAACTGCTGTGCCCGATCCGGATCGGATACCGAGAGAAAGGCGTTATCGAGCAGGTCGAAGGTGATACCGGCCCGGTCCAGCTTCCTGGCCAGCCAGGCGTGGCCGTTGAAATAGATCTGAAGGCGAAACGGGGCCCAGGTGGGGAGCCGCAGGTAACACAGACCGAATGCCTCGTCGATAAAATAGAAATAGTAGTGGAGACACTTGCCCTGAGTGGTCTTCAGAAATGTGTGATGCGTGGTCTTGTCGTGCCAGGGCCTGAAGGCGGTGCAAGACTCCATGGCAGAAAAAATATGTACCAGACCGGGATGATCTCCGCGCTCGGCAATGATCGATTTGATGCGTTCTTCCTTGCGGAAAGCTTTGTGGCGACGGATAAACTCAATCTCCACTTCGTTCTGCTGCGCCACGCTCTCGGTATGTTGCCGAATCTCATCACGAATCCCATTGGCCCACTTGGAATAGTCGAAGATCTTGATCTTGTGATAGCTGAGAAAACCGGCCATCGCCCCAGCGTAACAAATATCCGGCAAAGTGCCGGTGATTATCACCCGGTCAAAACAGGACAGCACTCCAGTAATTGAATCCTTGTGTCGTTCGATAAATGGATTCATGCCTGCTACCCTCGGCTAGATCTTGATGTTTCCAAGGATATCTCATTACACTACTTTTTGGTTACGGCTACGCCGGGTTAGGGTCAAAATACTTATATGGTCCGCCTCGCGTATGCAAGAGAAAGATCATTGTGCGCATGAAGGAAAAGTTGCAGTCTTATATCCGGCCTCTCGATTGAAGGAACTATGCCTTCGGGCCCTGATGGAAATTCGCGCATTCCTGCCCTTATCTCATTGGCGGTCTTCCG
>CAMYOI010000586.1:0-653 GCA_947259955.1 uncultured Gammaproteobacteria bacterium | reverse complement strand
TTGCAGTCTTATATCCGGCCTCTCGATTGAAGGAACTATGCCTTCGGGCCCTGATGGAAATTCGCGCATTCCTGCCCTTATCTCATTGGCGGTCTTCCGGTTTGTCGGAGCCAGAGTATATATCAGGTTTCCAGGAATGCAGGTCTCACCTTTCATGCCATCACTTTGATTTTTCTCTTCGCAACCTGGGTGGTGGGTCTCCTGCTATGGTAAGTTCATAGATTCAAACACCGGTGTCTGTCACTCACGCCGACTTGATGGCAACGTGGTTTATGTTGTATTTCTCGCCTTTGCTCAACAGCGCATAGACCGTACGCGCCATCTTGTTCGCCAATGCCACTGCGGCAATGTTGGCACCGCGCCTTTGCATCAGTTCTTTGGCCCAGCGACTGGTGTGATCCTGCTTGTTGTCCACATACCGCAGTACCGCACGGGCACCGTGGATGAGCAGGGTGCGCAGATACACATCTCCACGCTTGCTGATCCCCAGCAGGGTTGGTTTGCCTCCCGTGGAGTGTTGTCTCGGTACCAATCCAAGGAATGCGGCCAGCTCCCTGCCATTCTTGAACTGACCGATGTCGCCGATACTCGATAACAGTGCCGTGGCAGTCTGGGGGCCAATTCCAGGAATGCTAAGCAGCAGCCTGGCCTGG
>CAMYOI010000585.1 GCA_947259955.1 uncultured Gammaproteobacteria bacterium | reverse complement strand
CCTCTTTGTTTGTGAGAAATAAATGAATCGAGCAGATGGCACCAAACCAATTCAAAACATGGCGCGGAATGGCACACTTAATGACTGACTATGTTCTTTGCTTCTTCGGTCGGCCGCGCGGGCGAAGTGTATAACCTAACCCGAGCCGCGCGGCAGCTTGTGACACCCAGGATGGACTGCCGAACGGTGTGCCGCGGCGTACACTCCTGCGAATCGCTTCGAGTTCGGCATCTGACTGCGGCTCGTTAACATATTCCAGCCAAGTCCGAGATCTTGGGATCGGCCATGTCGAGAGTAGTTTCCTGTCCGCCGCTTTTCCGTGATGACGACACCAAACGCTACCATACCGACATTGCTCTACGCGATCCACTAATTCGCCACGAACTGGATTGCGTTGGACGTATCTCAGCACGGTGTACAGATGCTCGTCGTCTTCCACCGGAAACGCCTTGAAACGCCCCTGGTACAAATGTCCCGTACCACTCGTGCCGTAATGTGCGTGCCAGCGCATAGTGTGCGTATTGGTCAGCCAGCGCAAGAATTGGGTGACTTCAGTGTCGGTCTTTGGCCAAAGGACAAAATGCCAATGATTCGGCATAACGACATAATCGAGGATGCGAATGGGCACGCGCTCCCAGGCTTCCTCCATGACGCGTTCAAAGGCTTCGTAGTCGCCTTCCTTCTCGAAAAGCGTAAGTCGAGCGACTGCTCGATTGAGGCAGTGGAAGACAGTTCCGGCCGGGCAACAGCGAGGTCCTCGTGGCATGTTGCTCTAGTAGCCGATCGGCCAAACTCCGAAAAGAGGTGCGTCCCCTTTTATTCCCCGTCACCGAGAGTAACAGTTTAGTTCCCGAACTGTGATTTCGGGGGCAATCCAGACCTATGGCCGGCGTGCTCGGAGCACGTGACGTAGTCGGTAGACCATAAACCAGGGGAGATTGAACTAGTAGCGTTTGGTTGAATCGGATATTTATCGGCATTGAAGGAACGGATGCCGATGGATTTTTGTTTTTATCCCAAACATGAGTATGCCTGTCCGCATGTGAGCCACTGTCCGCACCTTGGCGGCGCGGCTCTCGGCACGCTGGTTTTGGCTGCCAGCGAAAACGGACAGTATATCGACATGCTGTGCGGCCAGCTCGATGCCGCACGCAAATCGGTCAGTAGGTTGGTCGACGAAAACGAGCAGCTCAAGAAACAACTCGAGCAGGCCAAGCTGGAACTGAAGCTGGAGCGACAGAACAAGTTCGCCACCAACCAGCAGAACCAAGAAGAAACGGATGCAGCCGACGATACATCCGAACAACCGCGCGCCCCGTCCGATTCGGATGAACCCAAGAAACGAGGCGCACCGGTCGGCCATCCTGGTTGGTTCCGCGCCACACCCAGCGAATATGATTGGGCCGTCGACGTGGAGGCGCCGCATCGTTGTCCGCGTTGTCAAGGCCACGTGACCGCCTTCGACACGCTCGATCCAGACGACCATCTGCAAGAAGACATCATCGACGGCGTGTATTGTGTGGTGTGTTATCAGCATCAGCCCGGTCGCTGCGACGACTGCGGGGCTTGGGTGCAGCAACCCGGCGAGGGCGAGATTCTCTGCAGCCGCATCGGTCCCAAGTTGCGGAGCACCGCCGTCTATCTACGTAACGTGATCGGCATCAGCTACCGCAAGGTTTCGCAGGCCATCGAAGAGATGTTCGAGATCACTTTCACGCCAGCCGCGTTGATCGGCTTTGAAACGATGCTGGCCGAAAAGGCCGAACCGGTCGTCGAGGACATTGCCAAAAAGCTCAGCAGCAGCGACGGCCCCGTGCACGCCGACGAGACGTATTGGACGTTGAACGGAAGCCGAGCGTACTACTGGGTACATGGCGACGAGAAGTATATCCACTTTCAGTTCGATACGTCGCGAGCCGGTCAAGTGTCACGGAACATCTTGGGCGACGATTTCACAGGCACTTTGGTGACCGATTGCTATTCCGGTTACTTTGCCCACGCGGCAGGTGCCAAACAAAAGTGTCTATCGCATTTGGCTCGCAGGGCAAACGATTGGCAGAAGCTCACCGAAGAAGGATCACTTGACTTCGTGTTCTTTGAAGACATCAAGCAGTTCGTCAAGCGCGGCTGCAACTTCCACCGTCTACGCCGCGAAGGTAAACTCAGTGACGAGGAACAAGCGGCGGAGAAAGCTTGGTTGCGCGAGGAATTGTTGCGGCTGGAAACATGCGACGTGAGCCACGAGAAGGCATTCACGTTGCAAGCACGGCTGCTCAGGCACCACGGTGAATGGTTGGTCTTCTTGGACGACCCGCGTGTGCCGCCCACGAACAACCTAGCGGAGCGTGCTTTGCGGCCGTTGGTGGTCTTGCGAAAGATCACGTTTGGTCATCGCAGTAGCGCGGGTGCCACGCGGATGGCAAAGATCATGACCGTCGGTGAAACGGCACGACGTCACGGCCACCGCGCGAGCGACATCTTCTTCAAGCTTTACACGCGTCCGCCGAATCGCGTCTTGCGTCGGCTGTACGCGGTTGCGTGACACGCAATCGCGTAGGCGGCGTTTCTGCCGCCCCAGCCCCGAGTCCCTTTGCACCCGGTGGCTGAAGGCTCGCACAACGACACGACCGCTCGGCGCGATGTACGTTCCGAGTCTCTTCGCTGCTGCGCACGGACAAGAATTTGCTGCGTCGGTTGCTCAGCTGTTGCCCGGTTTACTTCACCAGCCAACATAAACGCGCGATGAAGCACCCGCTCGCGATTTTTCAATCGGTCGAAAAAGCACACCGAAAATCCGCAACCGAACTAAACTGTTACCCATTTCGTAACAGTTTAGTTCCCGAACTGTGATTTCGGGGGCAATCCAGACCTATGGCCGGCGTGCTCGGAGC
>CAMYOI010000584.1 GCA_947259955.1 uncultured Gammaproteobacteria bacterium | reverse complement strand
CGGTCCACCGGAGTTGCCAGGGTTTATCGCCGCATCGGTCTGGACCAGGTGCTCGATGGTTGCACCATTGCCCTCGGCCAGCGACCGGACCAGTGCCGAGACCAAGCCGCTGGTCAGGGTATAGTCGAGACCGAAGGGGTTGCCGATGGCGAACACCTTCTGACCCACTTTCAGGTCGCCGCTGCTCCCCACCGGCACGGGCGGCGGTTGGTCGAACGCCACGTCGATGCGAAGCACAGCCAGATCATGGGCCGGGCTGGAACCCACAAGCACGGCGCCGTAGCTGTGCCCATCGTTGAGCCGCACGGTCGCCTCGGAGGCGCCCTCGATCACATGGTTGTTGGTCACCACATGGCCCAGATCATCCCATACTAAACCAGACCCTGTCCCCCTGGGCACACTGAAGACGTTACGCGTCCCAAGATCGCGCACCCGCTGACGGGTGCTGATGAACACCACGGAGGGGCTGGCCTGCTCGAAGATTGCTATGGTCGTGCGCTCATCCGCGGTTAGTTCCCCACGCGCCGTGACGGCCCGGGGTTCTGTCGTCATGCCGATCAGATAGCGTTCTATCCAGGGCAGAAACTGCCAGAGAACCAGGACCAATATGATGGCCCAAGTTAGCCAGCGCAAACGCCTCAAGACTGGATTGGGTTGGTTAAGATTTTGCATAATAAGGGTCCGGTTATGGGGAGTGCTTGTTTGGACCTGCTTCGCCGGCTTCGCAGAGGGGAAACCTGCAGTGGGTATCGAGCACTTTGATCTGGTTTCTCGGCAATACAGCACCGTTCTCGATAAAGATCTGCTTGTCGCCCTCGGCGCCTAGCGCCCGGATGACCCGGGCTATTGATTCGGCGGAAAGGGGTAAAAATATGCCGCCGCCGGTCGCGACATACCCGGCACATGCCGTCAGTGTGATAGTGGCGGTAACGATCCGGATATGTATGTGGCCAGTTCCTCCTCTTACTAGGGTCGGGTTGGACTATCCTGCGTCTGAGGGCGCTGCCAACCTGTAGCCCACTCCTTGCTTGGTTTCCAGCAGGGAGACGCCGAACGGCTTGTCGATGGCCCGCCTCAGTTTATATAGGTGGCTGCGAAGCGTGTCGCTGTCCGGCACGAAGTCGCCCCAGAGCTCGTGCTCTATCTGCTCACGAGTGACCAGGTTCGGTGACTCGCGCATCAGTATCTTGAGAATACGCAGGCATGTCGGAGACAGCTGGATGTTCTGCCCCGCCCGGCTCACCTGCATAGAGCGGGTGTTGAGCTCCAGATCATGAACGGTGTAGATCGCCCTGTCGACCTCGCCGCGCTGGCGGCGGATCAGCGCCAGCAGACGGGCTTCCAGTTCCGGCATGTCGAACGGTTTGACCAAATAGTCGTCGGCGCCAGTCTCAAATCCTTTCAGCTTGTCGTCTAGCTGATCACGAGCGGTCAGCATCAGGATCGGGGTGGGGATGTGGGCGTCTTGCCGCAGCCGCTTGCAGATCTCGAACCCGTCTATGCCGGGGAGCGCGATGTCTAGGATGATGACGTCATAAAGATTCGTCGTCGCCAAATGCATGCCGGTCAGACCATCGTAGGCGAAGTCCATGGTAAAGCCGCAGCTATCAAGGTAGTTGCCCACTGCTTCCGCAAGGTTCTTGTGGTCTTCGACCAGCAGTACCGTGGCATTCATCTCGATCATGGTCCCTAGCCTACAACACGCCCCCGACATATTGAAGTAGGTGGCCGGATTTCGGTTCGAGGAACGCGAGCACGACTAGGCCCCCCTCTCCGTACTGCTGGTACAGCGCCTCGAGCGCCTTGAACTGCGGCGGCTAAAACCGCATTGCCTCGCCGTATTGACCATGAGCATCGGCTTGTTTCTACGTCCTCGCACAGATACACGGTCTCAGCGGAATGTAAGCGACGAAATACTTGGTTCAGGAAATCCGGACAGTCGGTAGCAAGAAGGGGAGGATTGAGCGCCGCTGGACAGGGTGACCTACCGGGTGCGCGCCCCGGGGCGCCTCAGTCGCGTCCCTTCGAATCAGCTCTTGCAGAAGTGTCGTCGCTTCATTTCCTGTTGACTCCAAAGTCACTATAGCCGGTACGCTAGGCCGCGCGGTCGCGCCGTCGACTCGAGCGAGTTCCGCGGCCCGATCCGCATCCGGGCGCGGGGGTAAGCACCTGCGGCCCATTTACCGCCTTGTACTGAGTGCCGCTTTACAAACTCTTGTACTGTTCGAGCGCTACCTGGCGCTCTACCTTGTGATCCACCATGGCCTGCGGATAGTCAATGCCGTCGGGCACACCGTGTTTTTCGATAGCGTGAATCTGGTCTGCGGAGAGGTCGTGGACTTCGGGCACGAAGCGTTTGATGTAGTGACAGTCGGGATCAAACTTTCGCTGCTGGCTCCATGGGTTGAAGATACGAAAGTAGGGTTGTGCGTCAGCGCCCGTTGACGCCACCCACTGCCAGCCGCCGTTGTTGCTGGCCGGGTCGTAGTCAACGAGATGCTGCGCGAAGTGTTTTTCACCCCAACGCCAATCGATATGCAGATCCTTGACGAGAAAGCTACCGACGATCATGCGCACGCGATTATGCATCCAGCCGGTTTCAGTGAGCTGACGCATGCCGGCGTCAACGATGGGAAAACCCGTCCGCCCTTGGCACCACCTTTCAAAATCCACCTTGGAACGGCTCCATTTCAGCTTGCTGCCGCCGGTTTTCGTCCTGTATTTATCTTGCATGGCGGTGCCCAGCAGCTGCGGATACCAGTACAGCAGGTGGGCATAGAAATCGCGCCAAAGCTCGTTGATGTACGCTTCCCCCTGGTGCTGGCCTATCGAGGCGACGAGATGCCAGTACAGCTCGCGCACGGATATGGTGCCAAATTTAAGATGCGCCGAAAGCCTGCTGGTGCCGTCAAGGTCCGGACGATCACGTTCATCACCATAGTGAGAGAATTCAAATGCACGCATGCGCTCCATTGCCTTGCGCCGGCCGCCTTGCTGAGCGAGCCGCCGGCGTTTCTTGGCAGGCGCGAGTTCGTGAACAAGGCTGATGCCACCCAGGCCCTCAACTGCGCCCTTGTACCAATTGGAGAAGTTGTTAATCCGGGGTGCCGGTACCTCGGCAACGTCTCGGGCTTTTCGCTTGAAAGCGGAAAAAACCTTATAGGGCGCACCGTCGCCTGTCCTTACGGCTTCGGGCTGCGTCAGCAAGGCGTCGTGCGCCACACAATATGCAACTTTGTGTTTACCACAAACCGTCCTTGTGGCGCTGTCGCGCCTTACCGCAAACGGCGTGTAGTCCTCGTTGCAGTGCACCGCATCGAAGCGGCTAGAAGCAAGCAAGCCGTCCAGCACTGCGGCCGCCTCTCCGTAACCCACATACAAACGTGTGCCGCGGTTTTTGAGTGCTTTGTCCAGTTCCTCGAGAGACTCGCTCATGAATTGGAAAGCATTTTGGGAAAAGTGCGTGTTAAGCGTTGAATCGATTTGTCGTGGATCAAGAATAAAAAGGGGCATGACCTTCTGGCTTTGTGCTAGGGCGTCCAGCAAGCCCAGGTTATCTTGCAGACGGAGATCACGCCGAAAGACAAAAATCGAGGTTCGATAATTTCTATTTGCCATTAAAATTGTGGTCCGGTGTAGGAAAGCACCCTTGGTGTCTATTGCCCTGCTGCTTCAGTGCATAGCGCGGTACGTACGTTTTCGATTACGAGCGTTCAATGATACGCTCTCGCAGCCACGGTTGCGACGAACCGTTTCTCGTGCACCACAATAGTTTTCCTATAGAACCGCAAACACGGCAGATTTACTCTACCGGTTACTGACTCAAGGGCAGTTTCGATATGGGCGCTTTACGACTTATACTCGGCGATCAGCTGAGCCACAATATTTCGAGCCTACAAGGCTGTGCTCCAGACCGTGACGTCATCCTCATGTGTGAGGTGCGCGCGGAGGCCACGTACGTTAAACACCACAAAAA
>CAMYOI010000583.1 GCA_947259955.1 uncultured Gammaproteobacteria bacterium | reverse complement strand
GAAATTACACGCAAAACGCGCATATACTGAAAATCGAACGATATACGTAAGTATTACGGTGAAGAAATTCTAAACGTAATTCGCTACCTATTGGATGTCCAAGGCAGCGCGTATCGAAGGTTCTTTTGTGGCTAATACCAACGGCAGATATCATTGACCGACATGGGCCCATTTTCTCATTCCGATTGATTGGATTGTGATCGGCTCGGCCATGAGATTGTTCCAGGCCCTGCAGCCAGCCTCGATGATAGCGTCATAGTTGTCGAATACGCTGTTTGAGAGCCAGTTCCCCCTGATGTATTGCCAGATGTTTTCGACCGGGTTCAATTCCGGCGAGCGTGACGGCAGGAGAATGATGGTGAGATTCTTGGGAATCTTCAGCTTGTCAGTGGTGTGCCAGCCGGCGCGGTCCATGAGAACGACGGCATGCGAGCGACGGCGAACCTGCCTGCTGATCTCGTTGAGGTGCAACTGCATGGCTTCGGTGTTGGCCCATGGCAACATCAGGGCAGCCCCCGTTCCCCGTTTTGGACAAATGGCACCAAACAGATAGGCACTTTCATAACGCTGATCAGCCGGACGCCGCGGGCGGCTTCCCTTCTTCGCCCAAATGCGCGTTTGCCCGTTCTTTTGGCCGATGCGGGCTTCATCTTATGGGATGGTTCGCCTCCGCCCTGGCGGATAGTTTTCCGTCTCAACCAAAGGAGGCACATTATGAGAATCAAACAGATTGGTATCGATCTTGGGAAAACGACGTTCCACATGATCGCGCTTGATGATGAGAACAAAATTGTCATCCGCCGGCAGTTTACTCGATCTCAATTGATCACGTTCTTTGAGAAGAGAGCTGATCAGAGCCTAAACATTGCCTTTGAAGCCTGCTCCGGCGCTCATTGGCTGGCGCATCAACTCATTGCGTCAGGTCACGATGTCCGGTTGTTGACCCCGGAAAGCGTCAAACCCTTTGCCAAAGCGCAAAAGAACGACTGGAATGACGCACTTGCAATCGCCGAAGCAGCCCAGCGACCGGGCCGACATGCCGTTGGCATAAAATCACATGAGCAGTTGGATATGCAGGCCCTGCATCGCGTGCGAGCGCGGCTGGTGACATCAAGAACGGCTTTGATCAACCAGATTCGGGGGCTTTTGCGCGAACGTGGTTTGGTATTTCGATCCGGCCGGGCGCAGTTCGAGGCCTTCGTGCGGGACAAACTGGTCACCGGTGATGTCGACCTCAATCCGGTTTGCCGCACGCTCTTTGCGGCTCTTGCCGCTGAGTATGAAGCGGTGAATAGCCGCCTTGAACAGATCGACCGGGACTTGGCGCTGTTTGCCAAAACCAATCCGGTATGCCGGGCTGTTCTGCCTGTGCCAGGTGTTGGCGTGATCGTCGCCACCGCATTGTTCAGCGCCGTCGCCAACATCTCCGATTTCAAATCCGGAAGAGACTTTGCCGCATTCCTCGGCCTTGTCCCTCGACAGCGATCGACGGGTGGAAGAACCGTTCTGCTGGGGATCTCAAAGCGCGGCAACACCTATCTTCGGACATTGCTGATCCACGGCATGCGATCGGCGTTCTACAACCGCCAAAAGCGAGAGAACACAATGACCGAATTCATGGAGCGGCTGAGTGCCAGGGGCATGCACACCAACAAGATTGTCGTTGCCAGTGCCAACAAAGCAGCCCGGATCATCTGGGCGATCCTGTCGAAAAATACCTGCTATCAGTCGCATCCTGCGTAAGCGGCGACTGAACGACTTGCGAGGAGAAAGTGATGGTGTCCGTGTTCAGGACGGGATGTGAAGCCTGATGGTTCCAGTAGATGTGATTGCCGCCGCACCGGAATGTCATCAACCTGGTGGTGGCAGTAGATCAAAGGATCTGGTCGTCTTGTAAGGAACGCATTCCAGCGGCTTCCATTATGGCTGGGGCCATTGGTGCCCATCAACAAGCCGGATACGCTGAAGCAAAGTCCGCTTGGGATCGTCGTTTCTTCTTGCAAACCGGAGGCGAACCATACACTGGAACCAGATTTCGACGGGCTTTCTGTCCGCCACATCCGCTATATGGGCCTGTAGCGTGGCGGCGAAGTTTTTTTGAATGCCGCGATAACACGCACATCCTGTTTGGGGTGTTGCGGGCGCACACTCATGCGCGAAAAGCCCAATGCAACCAGAAAATCGCTGATCACTCTCTCCGAACAGACAATACCGAAGCGCTTCTCGATCACCTGGACAAGGTCAATGCGCCGCCAGCGAACCACTCCGTCACTTGCCGGATCAGGGCCGACCTCAACGATCCGGGCCAGTTCGCCCATCTGTGTCTCATTTAACAGCCGTGGGCGGCCTGCACCCGGCCGGTTGATGAGGCCTTCAGGACCTTCTTCGTTGAAGCGGTGAACCCAGTCTCGCAAGGTTTGCCGATCCATTCCCCCGATCCTGGCAGCATCCGACCGGCTCATGCCATCATAAATTGCTGCAATGGCAAGCAAACGGCGGACCTGCCGCGTGTCATCGCACTGTGTTGCAAAGCCACGCACACCAACAGCATCAAAATCATCTCGTAAAGGCACGGCTCCAGACATGGCAAAGCTCCTTTGCCACTCTTGAATCAGAACACCGGTGATTCGCATACCCTTAATGAGTCAAGAAAACCTGCCGTTGGTATAACGGCTTCGCTTCGATTTGTTGCGTATAAGCGGCACGATCGTGAAAACGGTGACTGATTTCATCAGCGCTTGCCGGCTTACCAATGAGGTAGCCCTGCATCTTGTCGCATCCTTCCGATAGCAGGAAACCAACATGCTCTTCGGTTTCGACACCCTCTGCAATCACCTTGAAATTCAGGTTTCTGCTAAGCGCTAGAATCGCCCTGATGATTTCAGCGGCCTGCTGGTTT
>CAMYOI010000582.1 GCA_947259955.1 uncultured Gammaproteobacteria bacterium | reverse complement strand
ACGAGCTTCTACTAGCCGGTACGCCCCGGAGCGGGGACACGGCGGTCAACGTCGTCGTTGCTAGCGGGCGTCGGCTCAAGATTCCGCTGTGGATGCTCTCGCCCGCCGCGGCGGAGCATGTCATCACCGAGCAGGCCACGCTCGATCCCCGTGCGCTGCAATCGTTGTATACGCTGCTTCTCCCCGTGCTGAGTGACACCAGTCAGTTTAGCGTTAATCTCTGCACCACGAGTGAGAACCCAAGTGCGGGAGAAGGCGATGAAGCAACTCGATCTGGTGTCGTTGCAGACACTCATGAACAAGTCACCTGTGAACCTACCGGCATCGCTGCAACAACAGCTGGTGATTTACATGAGCACCGCCCTGGCGGCGGTGTTTCACGACGCAGCGGAGGAACCTAATGAAGCCTATGAAGACCCATCCGAAAATCACGACGCAACATCTGAAACGTAAAGCGATTGTCTACCTACGCCAATCGAGCGAGCACCAGGTGCAACACAATGTGCAGAGTCAACGCCTGCAATATGCGCTGGTGGATCGAGCTCGGGAGTTGGGGTTTGGCGACGTTGAGCTCATTGACACCGATCTCGGTGCCAGCGCCTCGGTCGGGGCCGCACCGCGTCGCGGTTTTGAGCGTTTGATCAGCGCTGTGGCGCTGGGCGCAGTGGGCTTGGTGCTCAGTCGCGAAGTCTCGCGCTTGTCGCGCACCGACCGAGACTGGTGTCAACTGCTCGAGGTGTGTCAACTCTTTGGTACCCTGATCGGAGATGCCGAGCAGCTTTATGATCTCTCGCTACTCGATGACCAACTGGTGTTGGGCATCAAGGGCACGCTCAGTGTGGTCGAGCTCAAGGTGCTGCGGTTGCGCTTGCAGCAGGGTCTTGAGGCCAAGGCGCGCCGGGGTGAGTTGTATCGAGTGCTTCCGCCGGGGTATGTGCGCGACACGGGCGATACGGTAACCAAGGATCCCAACCAGCGAGTGCAGGACGCGATGGCGTTGGTGTTTGGGAAATTTCGCGAGCTGCGCAGTAGCCGCCAGACATTTCTGTGGTTTTACAGCCACGGGGTGGAGCTGCCGGTCAACAAACCTCACGGTGGCCACATGAGACTGGTGTGGCAGGTGCCGACGGAGGCATTCATCGGATCCGTGCTGCAGAACCCGTTCTATGCCGGTGCCTACGTCTGGGGGCAACGTCCGACCGAAGCGCTGTTCGAAGCGGGGCAAATAAAAAAGCGTCTCGGGCGCCGTCTCCGGGCGCAGGACTCGCAGGTCTTTATCCGCGACCATCACCCAGGTTACATTAACTGGGAAGACTACGAGGACAATCTTCGTATCATGAAAGCCAACCAGCTCAAGGTAAATGATGGCTGCGAAGCGATGGGGGCGGCGCGTAGCGGTCGCGGGTTGCTAGTGGGGTTGGTGCGCTGCGCGCACTGTGGACGGAAGCTCTATGTGCGCTACTACGGCAAGCGCGGCACGCAGGCGCGCTACTTTTGCAAGGGCGGATTTAAATCGGGTGCTAACGACTGTATCGCGTTTGGCGCGATCACGGTGGAGCGACGCTTTAGCCAGGAGTTGTTGCAGGTTATCTCGCCGCTGGGGGTGCGCGCGAGTCTTCAGGCCATCGAGCAGCTGGGCGCCAAAGACGATGATCAGCGCCACGCGCTGATGCGCCAGCTGCAACAGCTCGACTACGAAGTCGACCGCGCCTTTGAACAATACAATGAGGTCGACCCGCGCAACCGTTTGGCGGCCGCGGAGCTCGAGCGGCGTTGGAACGTCAAGCTCGAAGAACGCGACCAACTGCGAGCCACACTGCAGGAGCTGCAGCCCCTTGTGCACGCGCTTTCTCAACCGGAACGCGAGAATCTTCTCGCGTTGGGTGAGCAGTTCTCGAAAGTATGGGAAAGCGAGCACTGTCCGGTAGAGCTCAAGAAACGAATCATTCGCACGGTGGTCGAGGAGATCATCGCTGAAGTGGATGAGCAGCACCATCAGCTTTGTTTCGTGGTTCACTGGAAGGGTGGAGCGCACACCCGCTTTGAAATACCCAAGGTAGCCTTTGGTGGTGGGTGCAAAACCGCACTGGAAGATCTCGATGTAATCCGTCGTATGGCGGCTCGTTACGGCGATGACGAGATTGCCCGTGTACTCAATAAACTCGGGCGTCGTACGGCCACGGGTAAATGTTGGAATGAACAGCGCGTGGCCATGATACGGCGCAAGCACGCCATCGCGGGCCAACGGCGTTCAACACCTGATCCGGAGATTCTCACCATGCGTGCGGCGGCGCAGTATTGCAGCGTGAGTGAAAGCGTGATCAGGCGACTGGTGGCAAGGGGTATGTTGAAGAAAAATCAAGTGGTGCGGTGGGCGCCATGGGAGATCGCACGCACCGATCTGGATTCCGAGCCGGTTCTACGCGTTCTCGAGCACCTTCGCAAGACGGGTAAGTGCGCTCTCAAGGGGTATGAATCGGCTCCGCAGAAAACACTCTTTCAATAAATTCAATCACTTGCCCAGGACAGGTATTATGACTATCAATCCAACGACTCATCGGAACCATTCGCCGTGAAATTTTAGACCACACTTTATTTTGGAATGCGGCTGACCTAGAGAGAAAGCTTGCAGACTTCCAATTGTATTACAACCATAATCGTACGCATAGCTCGCTCGGCGGTGATACGCCGGCTGAAGCTTCTGGATGTGCTGGCAAATCGCACACCGAGATCGATAAGTTCCGTTGGCAGACTCACCGCCGCGGACTCTATCAGCTTCCAGCAGTGGCTTGAGTATCAATTCGCCAGGGACAGCTTGAGCAAAAGCGATCGCGGAGGCTCAACACCGAGTGGTAGCGCAATGTGCGTGATGACCAAGGGTGACAAAGCGGACATATCAGGAAAGTAACCAA
>CAMYOI010000581.1 GCA_947259955.1 uncultured Gammaproteobacteria bacterium | reverse complement strand
TGGCGGAACGACATCGAGCGCTGCCGAAGCGGGCGAAGTTCAGGCGGCATCCGCGGAAGAGGTTGCCGAAATGCTCAAGAACGCGAAGGAAGTGGTCATTGTTCCGGGATACGGCATGGCCGTCGCCCAGGCACAGCACGCGGTGTCGAGCGTCACCACCAAACTAAGGGAAGCCGGCGTCAATGTCCGTTTCGGCATCCACCCGGTCGCCGGACGCATGCCGGGGCACATGAACGTCCTGCTCGCCGAGGCCCGCGTACCGTACGACATCGTCCTCGAGATGGACGAGATCAACCACGATCTTCCAAACACCGATGTGGTTCTGGTCATTGGCGCCAACGATATCGTCAATCCGGCCGCTCAGGATGACCCCGACAGCCCCATTGCCGGCATGCCGGTGCTTGAAGTGTGGAACGCGGGGACCGTCGTGATGTCGAAGCGCAGCATGGCTGCGGGGTACGCGGGCGTCGACAATCCGCTGTTCTATAAGGAGAACACTCGGATGCTGTTTGGGGATGCGAAAGATTCGGTCGAGACTATTCTCAAGGCGATTACCTGATATTTCGCTTCATCCGCCGATACTTGTGCCAGATTGTTTCCATTTACCCGTTACTTTCGGCATTCCACACCAAGACAGCCCTCCCATCTGTCTGAATCTTCGACATCTTTGAACATGGGTTCGGAGGAGTCGCCAAATTGTGCGCGACGAATCTTTACAAATCCACAGTCATCTAATTCTTTGGTGAGAGACTTGTAATCCCACATCCAGAGATGCTGGCTGTTTCCGAACCTGGAACGAATCATCTCCATCAAGCTTCGGGCTCTGTACTTTCTACCAAGAGACGTCTCTTCCATGAATTCCATTGCCGCCGCACTCGACTGATTTGAAATGTATCTATTTATCGAGTGCTCGAGGTCCGGTAACACCATTCGAAACAGCCCTTGGCTTTTTAGAATCCGGTAAGATTCCTTTATGGCAGATCTGAATTCAACTAGCGTCAAATCGATCAACAATCCACTGATCCAAATCTAAATGTAGTTGCAACCCTTCCCCAATGTCTTACGCCCAGCAAAACAGTTTTTGTTTTACTGTCACAATATGGCAACGGATTGCCACGCGCATCATATTAGCAGCAATAATCTTTTTTACTCCAATCTGTTCTAGATCTAACGATAGGATGCTGATCTACCCTATCGCGCAATCCACTGACGGTAAACTCGATTGGATAAATGAAATCAGAAATCGTATACCGCCCCTCACGAATGATATAGATGGAAGATGGCCACTGTTACTCTGGCGGATCATGCCGATTGCACAAATCAACAAAGATGTGACCGAAATGCTTTTGATCAGGGGTCTGGTGCCCGCATTACCCCTTGATCGTTCTTCTATCAATGCCGCACAGGTACTCCAGACCGCTGGTGCACCGGTTGTTCTCACCGCTGGCAGCGGCGCTGGATCGATATGGCCCTATAACCTGGAGCAGGATAGGACTAAATGGGCGTATCGGTTTCACGACCAAAACCCAAGACAAAACGAAATTCCGATTCCCACCCGGTTTTCGGGTTGGTCGATTGCCGCTACGACTATAAAGACTACCCTCCAGTCGTTCCGGGAAGCAGGTGTGATTGTCGACGCCACCTGGCTGGACTACGAAGGACTACCTTTCCAGTCTAAATACAGTGATGCAACGAGGTCACTGAATGGACAAAATTTTCTTCCAGCTGAATCGATGACGAGCCCAAAAGCATTTACCCGATATACGCGGCAATTGTGGATTACACTAGTTTCCACTTACATCGCTGCACCGATTCGTGAAATCTACCCCAGCGTTTCCGTAACCAACTGGCTCGCCGTGTTGTCGCTTCCAGGTTTTCCCGTGATCAGCTGGTATGAATACCCCTTACCCATGGTCGGCCCTAACCTTTTCACATCCACCAATCCAGTAGCCTACGGCATCGACACCGCCTTCAATGCTCGCGCAAAACTTAATGGGATGTCGACACAGCGAGATGTAGACAGGATTTATACCGAGATTCTACTTCGCCAAGTATCGGCTGACAGTTATGCCAGAAACAGGATTGCACCTGAACTCGAGCAAACAGCGTGGATAGCCCGCTGGGTGAGAGACAACCAGAGCAAGTTGACTCCAATGATGAGCAGATCCGCTTATCGGGAAGCGTTACGGCATTTATGGTTACGAGGTGTCGACGCGATGGAAATCTTCAGCCCGGTTCGAAAAGGATACGAGGATTTGGCGATACAGGAAGTCGAAGACGCTTCCACTATATTCAATGAAATGCTTGCCTATGAAGAGTTTCTATCACCTGGAACGGTACTCAACTACAGGTACAGAATCAGCAATCAAAAACCCGTTCTATGGTCTGGCATGAAACTGGAAAATCAGGCAATCATGAGAGCTACATCACTAAGTGGCAAACTAGAATCAGTAACAGTCGATCCGTGGTCCGATAGCAAGATTACGCTAGAAGCGCCCGATTTCGGCGCCACCTATTTCCTGTTCCGGGATCCAGGTCAGAAAATTAGAATACAAAAAATTCAATAACCAATGTTGCAGGTAACACCATTACAAGGCGATAGGAATTTATCCTGTTTCCCGTTCGCTTAATCAATTACCAAGTTAAGCGATCACCCCAAAGCCTCTTTCATCAACGTCCCGATATCTGCCGGATTCTTGGTGACCCTCACCCCCGCATCCTCCATCGCCGCAATCTTCTCGGCCGCGGTTCCCTTGCCGCCAGAAATGATGGCGCCGGCGTGGCCCATACGCTTGCCCGGGGGTGCGGTCACGCCCGCGATGAAGCCGACCACCGGCTTTCTCATATAGTCCTTGATCCAGGCCGCGCAGTCCTCTTCATCGGTGCCACCGATCTCGCCACAGATCACGACA
>CAMYOI010000580.1 GCA_947259955.1 uncultured Gammaproteobacteria bacterium | reverse complement strand
TTAAGCGGTACGCCGACAAACCCAGACTTCTCCCGACAATGTGAGCGATGTACGAACCCAGCCGTTGCGATGTGTGACGCGCGGGTCGCTCCTTGAAAGGAAACCACCATGACAACCGGAACAGTCAAGTTCTTCAACGCAGCAAAAGGCTTCGGCTTCATTGAACCTGAAGACGGTTCAAAAGACGCTTTCGTTCACATCTCAGCGGTTGAGCGCGCCGGCATGAGTACTCTGTCGGAAGGTCAGAAAGTCACGTTTGAGCTCGTATCAGACGACCGTAGTGGCAAGATGTCAGCCGACAATCTGCAGAACGCCTAACTCAGTACTGCCGGCATTCGCCGGTGGCAACTGAAACATATTCAGCATTCAAGCATTGACGCCGACCACGGATGTACTGGCGGCTCGCATTGCCTGAAAAGGCAAATGCTTGATGCAGGACAAGACGACTAACGTCTTGCGGCCCCGTAGCTCACCGCAGCGACGGGGCCTGTTTTTTACCTAACAACAGCAATTCATCGCCGTGAATCCGCGAAAAAAGGAGCAACTTGATGGCTAAGGGTCAAAAACGCAGCAATCGCGAAGCAAAGAAACCAAAGCAGGTCAAAAATCCAGTTGAGGCCACGCCGTCGACCAACCTCACCAAAGGCATGGCATCCATGAGCAGGCCATCCAAAAAGAAGTGAAACAACGGCAATGACGTGACGCAACAATAAAATCACCTGCACATCCGAAGCCTGGCGGCCTGCAGTGCAGCCCCGGCAACCAGCCCGTTAAGGAGATAGAAAGATGGCGAAATTCGCAACGACCACGTTGTTCAAAACCTCTGCACCCCGCGCGGAAACACTAATGGACAAGATTACCCGCGCAGCGACGAAGATCCTCTATGAGGAAACGGAACAGCGTAGAATCAAGACAGAGCGCCTTCGCAAGGCCCGTCTCGAGAGAGAGGCTGGCCTGCCGGCCGAAGCGCCCAAGGCAACGTCCAATGGAGCGGGCAAGAAGTCCCGGACCAAGGCCGCCAAATAGAGCCGAAACACGGCAGAAACCGAACACAGCAGGTGTCCAGATCAGGACGGGTACCCCAGTTCCCACATACGAAAGCTTCCCACTTGCAACCCTCTGAATGGACTCGAATCCTCGCCAAATATCGCGAACCGATCTTCTCCCGCAGCATCTTCGAACTGACCGTGACCCTTGCGCCTTTTGTGGCGATTTGGGCTCTGGCCTGGTGGACGCTGTCGATCAGCCCTTGGCTGGCGATGGCGCTGGCATTGGCAAATGCGGCCTTCCTGGTCCGCTTATTCATGATCCAGCACGATTGCGGCCATGGCGCGTTCTTCAAGGACCGCCGACTGGGCGACTGGCTGGGTCGGTTTTTAGGGGTCCTGACGCTGACGCCATATGACGTATGGCGCAAATCTCACTCAATTCACCATGCGACGACCGGCAATCTCGACAAGCGTGGTGTCGGTGACTTGCCCATTCTGACAGTCCGGGAATATCGAGAAAAGAAGTGGATCGGCCGGGCCATGTATCGTTTGGTTCGCAATCCGATTTTCTTGTTTGGAGTCGTTCCGTTCTACATGTTTTTTCTGCAACACCGGCTTCCGGTCGGTTTGATGCGATCAGGCTGGCAGTATTGGTTCAGCGCAATGGCAACCAACGTCGCTATCGGAGCCGCGCTCGGAGCGATAGGGTGGCTGGGCGGTTGGGAAGTGCTGCTGTTCGTGTTCCTGCCAACCATGCTCTTAGCCGCAATTACGGGGATGTGGCTGTTCTACGTCCAGCATCAATTCGAAGACACCTTAGGCTGGGGCATTGCTTGGGCAGTTGTGCTGGCGGCCCTGTTTGTCCCGTTTCGCCTGCAACCGGCAACTCTTGGGTTGACGCTTTCGACAAATGCTGCGCTCGTGGATAGCGCGTTTAAATCGCACCTCCCGAAAGCTGACTGGGACTTGCAGAACGCTCTGCCAAGAGCCTGCTTAATTCCAACTGCTATGGGAGTATTGGCAAATGCTGAAATCAATAAAACCGGTGGCTTGTAGAAGCCGCGCCCCAATCGAATTATCTCTGCTCGGCCGGGCCCTGTCGCTGCTGGGCTTCTTCGGATGGCGCTGGAAGCGGATGGCCGACATAGACCAACTGGGACTATGAACGCCCTAAGCCTCTCCGGGTGGACTACCTGTGTGGTTGGTTCACTCCTGTGGCTTTACGGCTACTTCGTAACCGGGACCACCCCTTCCCTCTTTGACTGGGCTTCTCACACGCCAACTTGGGTCTCTGAGTTCATACCCAACCTTGAAGCCGAGATGGGGCTGCTGGTGATGTGTGTGGGGTCGTGGCCATTGTTCCTGAGTGCCCTTAGGAAACGCTGGATCGGGTGATGGCTCCTGACTTTTCCTGTCTCATTCAGATGCTCACCAGCTTAGCATCCAAACACCCGCGGGGATGGCCTGACGCCCGCCGACGTTTACTTCGGACGTGGACAATCAATCTTGCAACAAAGAGAAAGGATCAAACAAAACACGATCAACCAGCGGCGCTTGCAATACCGCAATCACGCCGCCTAACATCAATAACCAGATGAGCCAGATACTCACTTAACTCAAACGGCAACTGGTTCCAAAAACTCTGGCAACGGATAAATCCATGAAAATTAATGATCGCAAAAAACATATCGGCATCTGGGAGAAGCATCCGGCTTTTCTCTGACTAAGCCATGACAATGCCTTGCCCTGTCACAACTAACGTTAAGGTAGTACGAATGTCTGCACTAGCTCGCTGTCTAACGCTCATCATTTCGATCGCAGTGCTTACCTCGGCGTCGTGGGCGCAGGACCGCAAAATAAAGCTCACATTACTGCTAATCTGTGACATCTACGAGGTTACCGCGGACGCGAACGGACGCGGTGGGCTG
>CAMYOI010000579.1 GCA_947259955.1 uncultured Gammaproteobacteria bacterium | reverse complement strand
CGTCAGCGGTATATCGGCGATCAGGATACCGGCAACGGTCGCTATGCCGGCAGCGAAGGGAATAGGCACGCCGATCGCCATTGTCACAACAAACACCAACGCCATGACCATGGGCCCGTTCATAGTGGCAACCCCTCGTATCTTTCACGGGACCACCGCCAGTAAACCTGGATAATCCTAAACATTTACAAGCAAAGGGACACAGGAATCACCAACTGCTCCCATTTCTGGTCGATTCCCAACCCAGGGGTAACGTACACGACTTCGAACAGCAGCTTCGTATAAATGGAAGTCTGCAAAATCAAAAAGGTTACGAAACCCATCCACATAAGATCCGCGACGACGATTAATGAGATTGCAAGTGGACGTGGTAGCGCGTTTACCAACAACGAAATGCGGATGCGTACCCGCTCGCGCGCCTTCAGTGCCGCGCCGAAATAGACGGCAAATATCATTCCATAAATCGCCAGCTCTTCGGCCCAGGGCGAGGCGGCGGAAAAAACATAGCGCAATATAACCTGAAGCATGATGCAAGCCGCAACCATAGACAGGCAAATAGTGCACAGCACTTCTTCAAATTAATTGTCGAGCCATTTCAACACGAGCAGACCCCGAAAGCGCAAACACTTCACACCACAAGACGATGCACGCCCCAATGCGAATACTATTCTAAGAGGTGTGTCTCAACTTATCCCGGAAATGATGATGTCCCTCTTGTGTATGTAATTCCGGTACATACCTCTAGGTGTTGTCATGTCTCCAGGATTAGAGGGCGATTTAGTTTGCCTCGTCGCGAATCGCCTTCAACAAAGCCTTGAAGTCGCCGCTTTTCTCAGCTGCGTACTTATCCTGCACTTTCATCGCTGCCGCTATGAATCCCGCTTTGTCCGGATTGGATAGTTTCATGCCTCCCTCGGTAGTCAGAAACGTGCGTATGTCTTCTATTTGGGCTGACATGATCTCCTTATGATAAACACCCGCTTCTGCGGCGGCCTTCATCACTGCTGATTTTTGTGAATCATCAAGCTTGCCCATGATTCGCTCGCTCGCAAATAGCGGTGAAAAATATGAAAAGTGCTCAAGCACAACCAAATTCGGCATGATTTAATAAAATTTCTGCGACTTGATGAACGACGTCCCGTTGTCAGCCCCGTCCACTGTTCCAGTTTGTAGGGCGGTGGGCGTATCGTCTCAGGCAAGGGGAATCGGCGCTGCGCCGAACGCTTCAAACGTATCGATCATCACCGCATTCTTCGGCACGCGTACCTTCAGGCTAGCCATGTCATCGATTGTCATGATTGGATTCCGCGAGTTATAGAAATGCCTATTTCCCACGAAACCATAGGTAAGCAGGCTCACTTTGGTTGCCGCTTTCAAATCTTCGGCAAATTCGCATCCCACTGGGCCTTCCAATACTTTATAAGTATGTTCCTTAGTTCTGGAATGTATACGGCAGCACGAAGGCATCCATCAGCAGAAAATGGGGTGATACGTTGTTGCCCGTGATGATATCCATGTCCACCGTCCCGAGCTGCATCGTCTTGAACGCCTCATCTTCTGTTCCCAACTGGGCACAGCAACGCACCTTCACATCGAGACTGCCGTTTGAACACTTCTCGGCCAGTTCGGCGAATTTATCCGCAAGAATTGCATAAGTACTGGTTTCCGCAGCTGCGTAGCCAAGATTAATGGTAACGTTGTCCGCACGTACCGGCGTATGGGGAAAAAAGGTCATCGTCGCCGCGAAGGCGCCGAACGGCCAATGTTACGCACAGCCTGCGTTACCCGTGCCGTTCGCCTCTTGAGGAAGAGGTTCACGCTATATTATTCTAGCGTATAACCGGTCAACTCCCGTTGACCCATGTTGGGATTGTGCTGCTCCAAGGTTGTCGAGACATTCAGAAAAGTGTCGAATTGGCATTTGCGCGAACCCTATTTATTAAGACATGTTACTAGCAATAAGGGACTCCTTTGGTGTGAAAAGCTTTTTAGGAAATGCTGATACCTTAAATTATCGTAATGGACCCTCGAACGATATTGGCTTGGGCGTATAAGGAGCCCCGCATCCAAAAACGATTAGATTCAATGGGTAAAGCCACGATTGCATTGTTTATCGGACTGATGGCATTGGTCATCGTGTTTGCTTATCCGTATGCGGGAATGTTTATGGAACAACGTCAAAGCGTCGACCCACAAGGACTCAATACATCGACTGCCAAAGATACGACGTTGGTCGCCAATCGAGCAGTTCCGAATATAGACGAAAGCGCTCGTTTAAAGTTTACGGGCCCGGAAAATTCTGATGGCTCGCATATTGATATCGCGGAAACACTAAACAAAGCCAGCGGTGATATATTTATTTTTGGTCGTGTTGTCGATAACAACGAACGACCGTTGCCTGACGTCGAGGTTTCAACCGCGAAAGGGTTTCACAAGACTGTCACAGACACAATCGGGCACTACCGTTTGCGGATTCCAGTACCACGAGAACATTATCTAGGATTGGTGTTCCTGCGCTCAGGTTACGACGCAGAAAGAATCAGCATCATCGAAAAACAGATGGAAGGTACGAACGAAGTTGAACTGAACATCACTCTTGATCCAGACTTAGATACGGCCTCTGTCAATGGTGTACTTCGAAATGACGAGGGCCGCGCAATCGATGGTGAGCGAATCGAGTTGTTTTCTCAACAATATAATCTCTACTATTTCGCGTTAACAGGCGTATACGGAGAATTTAGCTTTAAGGGAGTAAGGACTGGCCAACGCTACACTCTGGAGGTAGACCCAGAAGCGGCTTACAAGCAATATAGAATGGTGCAGGTAATCAGTAGCACAGTGGCCTACGAAGACTTTTTAATACTAAGCGATGAATCCGGCTATTTTGAATTAGAAAAGATACCGTCCGGCAAGCTTAAATTTGTTCATCGCGGCAACCCACATTTTAAGGTTTCCGGGATCGTGTTAGAGCCATCATCAACCCAACATGTTTTGATACCTTTAGATAGGGGTCAGCATATCGTGGAGGGCTGGGTTAATGATAATTACGGTGTACCGCTGGTGAACGCTCGAGTCACACTGACTGGATCACACACTAAAAGAGATATCAAATCTAAATCTAATCGATGGTTAAGTTCAGACAGCAATGGTTTTTTTAGGTTCGATCGAGTTGGTGATGGCGTGCATGGCGTCACCATACAAGCGAAGGGCTACGAGGAAAACAAATCGGAAATTTCCGTGGGCGTAATCGGTATGCCCATTCACATCGTACTGCGGCCGGACACCGACGTTAAATAATTCGCTCACCCGGGATTTCGCGCAATGTACCTGCTCTTAACAGCAGCTACCTGCCGTCCGCGCCTAGCAGCGCCGAAAGTGGAACCGGAGCCTGATCAATAGTCATCTGGTTCAGAGCTAATTCTCATGTGGTAACAACGAATCGAGAAATCCATTAAGATAGGCGGCGACAATTTAAAGAAG
Organism: uncultured Gammaproteobacteria bacterium; assembly: GCA_947259955.1. Classification (GTDB taxonomy): domain Bacteria; phylum Pseudomonadota; class Gammaproteobacteria; order Arenicellales; family JAANXG01; genus JAHEKE01. The sequence continues at coordinate 2,032 of CAMYOI010000579.1, read as the reverse complement.
GAGTCGAAAAGTGTCCAGTGTTATCGAACCTAAAGAAAACGGACCTTATCTTGTTAAAAACCTTTTATCACTGAAGAACTCCAAGGGCACTGATTTGCTTCCCCAGAAGGAAGTAATCGCGTTATGTCGTTGTGGTAAATCCAACAACAAACCGTTTTGTGACGGCACTCATAACAAGATCGGATTTTCCAGCGCTACCGACAATCCCAGTACAGGGGAATGGCTGGACTACGTGGGGAATAAGATCACCATCCACGATAATCGGCATCTATGCGCGCACGCGGGCAAATGTACCAAAGGAACCATGGATTAACCCGGACGGTGCGGATGTGGAGGCTATCATCGCGGTTATCAAGCAATGTCCGTCCGGAGCATTGAGCTATAGCATTGGTGGCGAGCGCGCCAACCAGGAGACTGGCAATGACGGAATCGTCGTGTCCACAGACGGCCCATATCATGTTACCGGTGAAGTAACTCTAAAAGTCCCATCAATTCACTTTGATGATAACCCCCGTCGATATGCGTTATGCCGATGCGGTGGATCGAAAAACAAGCCGTTTTGTGATGGGACCCATTGGCACATCGGATTCAAGGATGAAAAGAACTGATCCGTGACCAATGCTTCGGGATGAAACTTGGGTCGTTAAGGTTGACTAAGTAAAAAGGCCATAGGCGCCTACATTTCGATGCGCGGCGTGAGTCGGCCCCCGGCCAAATGCGGACACTCAGATCCAGGCAGAAATCGAACGACACTGGCCCCTTTGATTGCTCAATCAGTATATGTTGTGGTCTGTCCCCTAATACCTACATCGTCTTTTCCATACAAAGATCGAGCGATCTTGGCAAAGACCGCTTCGACCAAAGACGCTGCTCTCTGTGAAAGAATGGCTTGCTGACGAGCGCTACAGCGGCGACAGGGAACTTGAGAATCCCTCGCAGCCGTATACAGATGGGTCTGATCTATGTCAATCCGGAGGGGCCAAATGGCAACCCGGATCCGCTTGCTTCAGCCAGGGACATTCGAGAGACGTTTGCTCGCATGGCGATGAATGACTACGAGTGGGAGCTCACGAAGAGCCCCGCAGGCGCGCACCAGTGGACACCGAAGGATGCTTCTGCGAGCGTCGTGCCGGATGCTCACGATCCATCTAAGAAAAACGCCCCGATGATGACCACGGCGGACATGGCCCTTAAGGTGGAGCCTTAAGGTGGAGCCGATCTACGCGAAGATCTCGAAGCACTTCCACGAGAACCCGGATGAGCTTGCCGATGCCTTTGCCCGGTCGTGGTTCAAGCTGACGCATCGCGACATGGGACCGGTCTCGCGGTACCTTGGCCCGGAGGTTCCCAACGAGGAGCTGCTGTGGCAAGATCCCGTCCCTGCGGTCGATCATGAATTGATTGATGAACAGGGCATCGCCGCCATTAAGGCCAAGATCCTTGATTCGGGTCTGTCTGTCTCTCAACTGATCTCGACCGCCTGGGCATCGGCGTCCACGTTCCGCGGCTCTGACAAGCGCGGTGGAGCGAACGGCGCGCGCATTCGCCTCGCGCCGCAGAAGGATTGGGAAGTCAACCAGCCGGCTCAACTGGGGACTGTGCTGCAGACCTTGGAGTCGATACAGAGTGAATTCAATAGCGCGCAGTCCGGCGGCAACATGGTGTATTCACCAACCGACCAGAGACGCTAACCAACGACTTTTTTGTCAACCTGCTCGACACGGGTACGACGTGGAAGTCGGTCTCGGAAGCCGCAGACGTGTTTGAGGGGAGCGATCGCGCAACGGGTGAACTTAAGTGGACCGGCTCTTGTGTAGATCTCATCTTCGGTTCAAACTCCCAGCTCCGGTCTCTCGCCGAAGTTTACGGATGTGCGGACTCGCAGGAACGGTTTGTCCATGACTTTGTAGCGGAGTGGAACAAGGTAATGGGCCTTAATCGATTTGAACTCGCCTAATTTTGGCAACAATGTCGTCGAGGGCTTCGTAAGCGAATTCTGAACTGCATAGCGGGTGATTAGCCCCTTACTCCT
>CAMYOI010000578.1 GCA_947259955.1 uncultured Gammaproteobacteria bacterium | reverse complement strand
TATCCCGGAGGTGGTCCCACCCGAGGATCTGAATGCCCGGCTGCGGGGCTATCAGCGACACGGTCTGGCCTGGCTGCAGTTTCTGCGCGAACACGGGCTGGCCGGTGTGCTGGCCGATGACATGGGTTTGGGCAAGACGGTGCAGACCCTGGCGCATCTGTTGCTGGAGAAGGCCAGTGGTCGTATGGACCGACCGAGCCTGGTCGTGGTTCCGACCAGCCTTACGGTCAACTGGCGGCGTGAGGCGGCCCGTTTTGCCCCGAGGCTGCGCGTGTTGACCCTGTACGGCCCGAAACGCCGCCAATACTTCGATGTCATGGCGGAATACGATCTGGTTATTACCACGTATTCCCTGTTGGCGCGTGATATGGAAACGCTGCTGCAGTATTCCTATTACCTTTTGATTCTCGATGAAGCACAGTTCATCAAGAATCCCGGGACCCGCGCCAGCCGCCTGGTGCGGCAGCTGGACGCACGGTATCGCCTTTGCCTGACCGGGACTCCCCTGGAGAATCACCTCGGCGAGCTGTGGTCATTGTTCGACTTCCTGTTGCCTGGTTTACTGGGCGACGCCAGATTGTTCCGGCGCGTGCTGAAAAATCCCATCGAGAAGCACGGTGATGAAGAGGCCTCCCGGCGGCTCGCCCGGCGAGTACGGCCATTCATGTTGAGACGCACCAAACAGGAGGTTGCCAGCGAATTGCCGCCCAAGACTGAAATCGTCCACGGCGTAGAGCTGGAAGGTGCGCAGCGCGACCTGTACGAAAGTATTCGGCTCGCCATGCACGAACGGGTGCGTCAGGCGGTGGCGGATCAGGGACTGGCTCGCAGTCATATCGTCGTTCTCGATGCCCTGTTGAAGTTGCGCCAGGTCTGTTGCGATCCACGCTTGCTAAAATTGCAGAGTGCGGGCAAGACCAGGCGTTCGGCCAAACTCGAGATGTTGATGGAACTGTTGCCGGAGATGATCGAGGAGGGTCGCAGTGTGCTGCTGTATTCACAATTCACGGGTATGCTGAAACTGATCGAGGACGCGGTGCGCGAGGCGGGCATCGATTATGTCAAACTGACCGGCCGCACCCGGGACCGGGCCGCACCGGTCGATCGCTTCCAGGCCGGTGGAGCGCCGCTGTTTCTGATCAGCCTGAAAGCCGGTGGTGTGGGCCTCAATCTCACCGCAGCCGATACCATCATCCACTATGACCCCTGGTGGAATCCGGCGGTGGAGCGTCAGGCCACGGACCGCGCCCATCGCATTGGCCAGGAAAATCCTGTGTTCGTTTACAAGCTGATCACTATGGGGACGGTCGAGGAGAAGATACAGGCCATGCAGGCGCGAAAACAGGCGCTTGCCGACAGCGTGTTCGATCGAAACGGCGGGTTGCAACCACACTGGACGGACGCCGACCTGGATCTGCTGTTCGAGCCGCTGGGATGAATCGGGAAGACCAGGAAACCCGCGAAGCCGTAGACCGGTTGCTTTTCGAGCAGGGCACCTACACCCCGCTGGAGCTACTCCTGGCAGAAGGCAGGTTAATGTACGCCGATTACGAGGCGTGGCGGGATCGGCAGTGCGACTATCTCGAAGAACTGCTGTTCGGAAATCCTGAGCAAAGTTTCGATCTTATGAAGCGGGCGGAGACTTATGCCAGGGCGCTGGCTCTTGTGCCGGAGACCCAGCGCTATGTCAGCGGAGCGGCTGCGCGGGGACATCGTCTGCGTTTCAGTTCGACAAGTGCGCTGGACAGGTGTTTTCACACCGGCTATCGCAAAGACGACGAGTCGCCGCAATTGGATCTGTTGATGGACACTGCCGGTGTGACCGTTGCCAATGGCATCATCAGGGCACTGGTCGCGCGGAATGGGGTTGAAGCGAGGCGGCTGCTCGATCAGCTGTTCGAAACCGATCCCGGCCATCGCCATCTGGGTGGGCTGGAGCGCCTCGTGGTGGCGGGCGATATGGAGTCCCCCGTCGAAGACGCCGGTCGCGAGCTGCTCGGACTGCAAGGTGAAATCTGTCCCCTCGCGGAAGAGATTCTGGGCCCCGGCGCCCGGCACTATCTTGCACCGCTTTGGCAGCGCCTGACACGAGCGCTGCTTGAAGTTGCATTCGACCCGGACAATCCAGAGCTTCACAGCAGTTATTCCGCGCTGCGGTCAGAGGACTGGAGGCAGGCAATAGCAAGCGTCGAAGCGACATCGAACTGGGAAGATCAACCCGCACTGTTGCGTCGACACGCCCGTGCCTGCGGGCGGCTGCACCTGAATCTGGAAGCTGTTTCAGATTGGTTCCGCCTATGCTGGCGCTTTCCGGATCAGGCGGCCTGTATCGGCAACGAGGCGGAGCCGCAATGGCGCCGCACCTGGCAGCGTTTTGTAGAGTTGGACCCGGAATTACCGAACCGCGATTTTCCCGCCTGGGCCCTTATCGATCAGCCCGGCCTGGCCAGGGGGCTCGCAAATGAGGGATGCTTCGACGGCGTCGACGTGCCGCAGGACTACCGGGCAACCGCCGGTTTGGTACAGGCAACACCTTCTCCACTTGTCGATCCCGATGTGATGGACAAGCGAAAGTTGCTCCAGGAATGTAATCCCGAACTCTTTGCCGGTTATCTTCGGAGTATCGCGGCCAAAACATGTGGCTGATTTATCCCACGTACAGGGATCTACAAACCGCAAACCGGGGTCAGATCACAGTATCGGCTAATATTAGCGATAACTTTGATCTGACCCCAATTTTTCGATTTTTTAAAAAGATGGACAAACACCAGAGAGTCAATATTACCGTTATCTGGTGCGGGGGGATAAGGTAGCGTCCCCAAGGGGATTCGACACTGTACACACTTACATAAGGCACTGCCGAAAAACCTCTATTCCGGCTGCGACCACCTGATTAAAAGTATTCCGTGTCAATTCGCGTATCTTCTTGTTTCTAATTGATTTTATACGACTTAGNNTCGCATCGGCGACTTTCGAACAGTGCTTTTCTATCGAGGCAGCAAGTTCAATCCGCAGACGCTTACCCAATGCCCTCGCGGCCAGCTCCAAGGTCAAGAGCGTGACGGAAACATTATCAGGATCCAGCAGTCGCCCCAGAGCGGATCGGCTGGCGTTCATCCGTTTGGCCAATTGCACCTTGGGCAGCTTTTGCTTTTTCATGAGTTCACGGAGCTGAAAAGCGATCACACGCTTGACGGCAACGGCCTCTGCTTCCGCCAACAACCCTTCTTTATCAAGATAATCGTCAAACTTGCTGCCGATGTGTTTGCTCATACTCATTTCTCCAAATTGGCTTTTCGATCCTTCGCCAGCTGCAAATCCTCCTTCGGGGTTTTCTGTGACTTCTTTATTAAGCCATGTAGAAGAACCATCGTGTCGCCGTGCACCGTGAACAGAATCCGGCTTATACGCTGATCCAGCCGTGACCGGAGCTCCCAAAGCCCCGTATCTAGTTTGCGAACGACCGGCATACCAATGGGCCAACCGTATTGCACCGTCTTTATGTCGCTGCCGATGGCCCGTTTGTCATCTCTATCCAATCCCCGCAACCACTTGCGAACCGGTTCAGTGCCCGAGCCCGTTCGGTAGACAACGACCTCCAGAGAGATATCGATTCGCACACACTAAGGTGTACCATTATTGGTACGATTTGCAATCCATTTGCCGCGAATTTGACGTGACGACGAAGGTCAGCGTTTAAGCATAACCTGTTGTTTTCACTCGCAGATGAATAATGGCGAGGGTCAACTAATTAACAGGTTGTGCCTCCCCCCATCCAGCGGTACGCGGACGGGCTCTTCGCCAATTTGGATAGGCGAGCCATCAAGAGTGGCGCGAAAGCCGTTGCGGCAGTAATGCGATGGCTTCTCCACCACGATTGCGTAATGGGTCGCTTCCACTAGCACCTTGGCCTCGAATCCCGGCCATGCGGCTGGAATTCGGGGCTCGACGACAAGAAAAGCGCCCTCGCG
>CAMYOI010000577.1 GCA_947259955.1 uncultured Gammaproteobacteria bacterium | reverse complement strand
GATTGCCCCAGGTTGCGTGCTTCGATACCGCATTCCACGCCGGCCAGCCGGAGCTGGCTAAAATGTACGCCCTGCCCGCCGAGCTGACGGAGGCCGGCGTCAGGCGCTACGGCTTCCACGGCCTGTCCTACGAATACATCGCGTCGGTCCTGCCGGGCTACGACACCCGCGCCGCCGAGGGACGCACTATAGTACTGCACCTCGGCAACGGCGCCAGCATGTGCGCCATCGATGCCGGACGCAGTGTTGCAAGCACTATGGGATTCAGCGCGGCCGAGGGCCTGCCCATGGGGACCCGATGCGGCGACATGGATCCGGGCGTGATCCTCTATCTGTTCGAGCAGCGCGGCATGAGCCCGGAGGAGGTGCATAAAATCATTTACCAGCGGTCCGGCCTGCTGGGCCTCTCCGGGATATCCAGCGACATGCGGGTCTTGCAGGAAAGCGACGATCCAAAGGCAGCGCTTGCCATCGACTACTTCATCTACCGGATCGGCCGGGAGATGGGCTCCCTGTCGGCGGCGCTGGGCGGACTCGACGGCGTCGTGTTCACCGCGGGTATCGGTGAAAACGCCGTTGATCTCCGCCGCCGGGTGTGCGAAGACGCGGGGTGGCTTGGGGTGGAAGTCGACAGCAGTGCGAATTCCGCCGACGGACCCCGGATCAGCCCTCCGGACAGTGCGGTGTCGGTGTGGGTACTGCCGACGAACGAAGAACTGATGATCGCCCGCCATACGCTGCGGGTGATACAAAGCGTGTGATGATGCACACATGGTCGACATTCCGGGCGCCGCATCGGGTCTGCGCGCCTTGGACCTGCCGCTGAACGAGGCATGTCCGAATAGCAACGCGTTGCGGACATGCATTCCGTCTTGGTAACGGTTTGTTCCGACAGGACAAGCTTCTCATTGATCCGACTCGGCACAATTTGCGAAAGCGGCTGTTTGATCGGAACTTGCCGGGTATAGGGGACATTCACGAGACCATATAAACGGACAGCAAAAGGCTGGCGGTCCCACGACGGAATAGCTGATATAGTCTAAGGGACTGGAGAAGCCGCTCACAAGGAAGTGAGGAAAGGATGTTGTCAGGGACGGCCAGGGAGACCGATTCAGGGAATCGAGAATGGAGCTATCAGCGCCATCGTCCGGAGGAGACACTTCTCTACCAGTTGGTCGAAGAATACTATCCCCGTTTTGTTGACCAATTAAGCGCCCGAGGCCGATCGCTGCCAATTTACGTGCAGCGCGAATTCGACGAATATCTCAAATGCGGGCGAGTGGAATATCGCTTTCTTCGCGTAAGATGCCAGGATTGCCACGCTGAGCGTCTGGTGACGTTCAGTTGCAAACGGCGCGGCTTTTGTCCGAGCTGCGGGGCCCGGCAGATGGTGGAGAGCGCCGCGCTGCTGGTGGACGAGGTGCTGCCACGCTCACCGATGCGTCAGTGGGCGCTGAGCTTTCCCTTCCAGTTGCGGTTCCTATTCGCCAGCCGGCCCGGGGGAGCTTGGAGCACCTCGTCCAGACCATCGGTCAACGGGTCGGGGCGTATCTGGAGCGCCGGGGACTGTTGGTGCGGGATATCGAGAACACTTACCTGGCGCTGGAATCGACAGACGCCTCAACCATGGACGATCTGTTGGGTCATTCGATCAGCTACCCGATTGCCGTCGGTCCCCACGCCGGTCGTAAGGCATTCACGCTGCAGACGGTTTCGGCACCCGAAGACGGAAAAGAAGAGGGGAGACTGGCAAAGGCTTCCGGATTTTCCATCCTTTGGTCCGTGAGCGGCACATCCCTGTTGCCACTTCTCACTCCATGCTGGTGTCGCAACACAAGCGCACCAACGACGAAAGCTGGAGCGGCTGTGCCGATACATCGCCCGCCTGGCGGCTTTGGTGCCTAAACCGCGGGTGAACCTGACGCGATTTCACGGTGTGTTCGTCCCCAATAGCGCCTTACGGCAACAGGTGACACCGGCCCGGCGTGGCCGGCAGGATAGCGAGCCCAGGACATCCGCGCAACGTCATGCCGCCATGACCTGGGCGCAACGCCTCAAACGCGTACTCAACATGCACCTGGCAAGCCGTCAAACGGTATGTGCTCAAGAATTTTGCCTGCTACCGCAGCGGACGCCGCTCTCATGTCCAACTCCTTGCGAATTCAAAAATTCGATTCTCACTACGTACATCGGCGCCCCGGGTTCACGATAATGTCCTGCATTCATATGACTAAACTGCCGCGAGGCGCTAGAATCCGCTACGCACCAAAACAAAGAAACACGTCGCTCATGGCAGATATATTCATCAGTTATCGGCGGGGCGGTGCGGGAGAAGGGTACTCCCACCGGCTGGCCGACGATTTAGACAGACGTTTCGGACCCGGTACGGTCTTTCGAGATATCGAGGGCCTCGGCATCGGAAACTTCGAGAGCCAGCTCGAAAGCTGTGCGCAAACCTGTAGAGTCATGCTGATCGTCATCGGCCCTCGCTGGCTCGATCTTGCGAAAAAAATGCAAAATCCCGAGGACTGGGTGCGTCGTGAGATCGCCGTGGCCCTGGATCGGGGTATCCCGATAGTGCCCATACTGGTGGGCGGTGCGACGGCTTCTGAATTTCAGAAAATCGAGCTGCCCGAGCCGCTCGACCAGTTGACGCGCCAGCAGGCATTTACTTTCGAGCCGCACAACTGGGAAGCCAACGTCGATCGCCTGGTCAAGGCGCTCACCGAATCGCTGGGCCTCGAGGACAGCATAAAGCCCGAGCACCCGAAGCCACCCCAGCGATCACGCTCCCTGCCTTACAAATGGATGGCGATCGGGACAGCCATTGTTGTGGTGCTGCTGGCGGTTGGCCTCAATACCGTCGAGGAGCGTGGACCCAACGACTCGGAATCCAAGAGCGCGGAAGCGACGGGCGCATCGCAAAATTCTATCGCGAGCACCCGAGCGTCCGATCTCTCTGGCGCGTGGGTCGACAACGAGGGCTACGAAGTCCAGATCAATCACTCGGGCCGCATGGTTTCCGTCTATTACACTAGCGGCATCGCAAGTGGAAGCGGCACGATCGACGGCAACAAAATCTACCTCGATGTGCAATCGACGGAATACGGCGTCGGCGTCGCCAATCTGCAGGTCGCCGGCAGCGGCACCTTCATCTCGGGCAACGTGTCATACGAATCCGGGGTGGAGTACGCGATTACTGCGAACAAGCGTTGACCCGAACATCGAGAGGCCGGCCGCATTAGACATAGGGCCAATGCTCTGCCACACAAAATCAGATCGCGCTCTGATTGTCTGGATGCTGCTGGTTCCAAGGTACGGCAGTCGAGGGGGTTGCGCAAAATCGAGCATTCTCGCGGTAATAGCGGACAAATTGAATATGAAAACCGTCCCGTGTAGCCCGTCAGCGTTAGTTGGACAAAATGGTCTGATTGTGTAAGAGAGGGTTTTGGTTCATCGTTAACCGAGAGGATTAACGATGAATACAAAGAATCGAAACCATAAAGACAGTGCTGAGGAGACGGTCCGAGACATACGCCGTGCGGATCCGCAGGCATTATTCAGCAGAAGAGAAGGGTCGCTATTGCCTGAGGCCATCCAGTAAGCCAACGTATTCAGGGTGGTTGGGAGAGATAAATCCCCGTCGCAGGAGAAAATCGATAATCACCAGGTTTGAATTCTTTTTTATGTTTTCCGTTTCGCGGACAATTTTTGCCACCTCGTCTATCGGTAGCAGTTCGAATCCCGCTACTTCACCGTCCGTGCAGCACGGCACGAAATTCGCCGGCACTTCCAGATCGTAACAGTACATTGTGTCCGGTTTGAGCCCCGTCGAAGTCTCCGCTCGATAGGATATGAAACTCAGCTTTTTAGCCCGCGCGGCCAATTCGGGTGGGATGGACGCCTCCTCGCAACACTCCTTCTCCAGGTTTTTGTCCAATAACATCTCATACGGCAGTCCGCCCGCAACCATATTGTCCAGTTTGCCCGGTTCGTTCCACTTGTTCAGCGCTCGACGGGCCAGCCACATTTTCATGTTCTCACCATCCCGGACGTATCCGTTCAAATGCTGACCAAAGGCACGAACACCGAAATAAGGAACCGACGCCCGGTCAAGTAGAAATAGGGTATTTCCACCCGAGTCGGGGCTCACGGGATATTGCTCACCGTGCCAACGGCGGATTATCTTTTGCCCAATCAACTCCTGGACAACCTGCGCTACTTGCCGTGTCCTCTCTTCGAATGAGTGCAGATCCGGGGACAAGTACACGCCGTCTGGGGTCACTTGGAACACGTTCGGCCTGGCCTCGAGATGCCTGGCGAAATCGTGTTTAACGGCCCCTATCCGAGCACCATCGGCCAAGAATGGCAGAAAATGCGACGGATCATAGTTGTTGCAGGTGATTATCCGATCCAGGTAACTCATCCGTTCGTGCGATCAAGCGCAGAAAGATCGTAGATTTATGTTTGGCGGCGGTGAGCATCCCGCCCGAAGGCAGCCGGGCTGTATGGTGACTATATTGCACCCTTTCTATACACATTTCCACGCTTGCCTCTATACCCCCTTCGCTAAAATTCTTGACCCATTTATTGTTCAAGTCTTGCATTTCATTAGGTATGTTCCTGATTCTAGTGGGAAATGGATACCGGATTTACAATATTTGTTGGCCTTGTATTATCGTCGCAATAATTAAGGTTGGCATTTGATTCAAAGGGCCGCATGAGTATTCAGCGGGCATAGAATCTCTGAATTTTCAGGCAATAGTCCGGCCGCTTACCGGCATGAAGCCGCCGGTCCGGAGAATGACGCTTAATCGGCCGGACCTTGCCCTGAGCGGACATTTCAAGATTCAAGACCTGACCTCTTCAAGGGTTCGGTACAAAAACAATTATTGGTCAGATAAACCGATCCGGCTGTGTATGATGCAGTGATTCAATTGAGTGCACAGAGTGGCTGGTACTGAATCAACCACTACAAACGACACACGAAGAAAACATTTTTGAAATGGGCAACTGCGATAGAACGCTAGTTAGCTAAC
>CAMYOI010000576.1:3115-5426 GCA_947259955.1 uncultured Gammaproteobacteria bacterium | reverse complement strand
GGCCGATCGCCGGCATGGAGGGGATTGCTGAAGAGCTTACCCTGAGCATCGATGAAGACACCGGTGACTACACGCGTTTGACCCGCTTTCTTGCGGGTGCGGACACCACAGCTTTCGGCGGCAAGAGCCACGATTACCCTGAACAGATCTTGGTTGTGGCCGGGCGTCTTTTCGATGCCGCATTCGGAATGTGGCTCGAGCCCGGACACTACGCCAGTCGGCCGCCGGGAGAGGTCCACGGCCCTTTCAGTACAGAACAAGGGTGCGTCGTGCTGGAAGTGTCTTTCCCGAACAAGGTCGAAAATTAGTCGCAATCCGGAGTTTCGAACCAGTATCCCCAAACATGAGAAAGCAAATCAATGGTTGACATGAACGAAGAAAAGCGAGCACGTGCTCGGGTTGTGGTGGCAGGAATAGGCACCGGGGTGAGTGACAGGATTGGAGATATATGGTGGTCGTTTCTTGTGCGCGGTATTTTTGCCTCAGTTCTAGGTATTTTTGCTCTGTTCTGGCCGACACTCAGCCTGAGCGTTCTGGTAATAGGTATCGCTATTTACTGTATTGTCGACGGGTTTGCCGGATTGGTCTTTGCATTCCGCGCTTCGGGGGGGCGTGAATACTTTGCCCAGGCGCTGGTCAGCCTGGGTATCGGCGCGGTGTTGCTTTTCTGGCCCGAGGGATCCTTGCGCGCGCTGCTCATTCTTTTCGGTGTATTGATTTTGTTCATGGGAATAAGCTACATCATGGCCGCGCGGCAGTTGTCCGCTGATGATCCGGACAGGGGGCTGATGCTGGCCCTCGGTGGGATTGCGGTAATAGTCGGGGTGGTATTGATCCTGTGGCCGGGCAGCGGTGTCGTGACCATCTCGTGGGTAATCGGCATCGCCGCGTTGTTGCTGGGTGTGCTGCTCATCTATCTTGCAATGAGATTCAGAAAGCTCGATAAGCGCGTGGAATCACGCGTGTAACAAGCCTGCCGTGAGTTCAGGCAGACCGAAGTACGACTTCCACGGCAAATCTGCGCTGGTCACCGGCGGCACATCTGTACGGTGGAAGAGGTAGCGCACCTGGACCTGTTCGATCCTGATGCGATCGAGGACACTGCGACCTACGAGGCGCCGATGCAGCCCGCGCTGGGCGTACACTCAGTAGTCTTTTGCGAAGTATGAGAAATGCGCATGACAACTGCGACTCAAAAGCTCTACGATGCCATAATCATCGGCGCCGGCCATAATGGACTGGTCAACGCCTGCTATTTGCAGCGCGCCGGACTCAATGTGCTGGTGGTCGAAAAGAACAACTGGATCGGCGGCGCCGCCGTGAGCCGGGAACTGACTCCCGGCGTACTCTATTCCAATTGCTCTTATGTCTGCAGCCTGTTCCGCCCGGAAATCATGCGCGATCTGGAACTGCCCCGCCACGGGCTTCAGGTCATTGCTTATGAAGGTGGCGCAGTTTTCACACGGGATGGAGATTTTCTTGCGTCCTACAGGAATCATCACTCGCACCGGCGCGAGTTTGCACGCCACAATTCACGGGATGGTGAAGCCTATGATCGCTACGCCCGTGATGTAACCAGGCAGTGTCGCTTCATCCAACCGCTGCTGATGCGAACGGCGCCGGACCCCGCAAGTCTGAAACCCCGAGACCTGGGAGAGCTGCTCTACCTTGCCCGCAAGTTCAATGATCTTTCACCCAGACTAATGGCCGAGACGCTTCGCTTCTGGACCATGTCCATTTCGGATTTCCTCAACGAGTATTTCGAATCCGATGTGGTCAAGGCTTATCTCGCCCTGTCCGGCATAATCGGTACCGCCCTGGGCCCAATGTCGCCGGGCACCGCTTACGTCCTGCTCCATCACTACATGGGCGAGGTAGACGGCTCGATCGGCGCATGGGGCTACGCCCGCGGCGGCATGGGTGCGGTTACGCAGGCGCTTGCGTCTTCATTTCGGGCATCCGGCGGCACTATAGTGACCGACGCCCCGGTGTCGAAAGTCCTGGTGCGGGGCGACCGAGCCGCCGGCGTGGCGCTTGAAAACGGCGACGAGTATCTGGCTCGGATCGTTGCCTCCAACGCCGATGTCAACCGAACTTTCCTGAAACTGGTTGATAAATCCGACCTGCCGGAATCGTTCGTCAAACAGGTGCGCAATTTCAAAATGCGCGGCTCTTCCGGAAAGGTAAACATCGCGCTCGACGGCCTGCCGGAATTTCCGGCACTGCCCGCGAACAGCCCATGCATTCGCGGCGATCTGCATTTCACTGATTCCATCGCGCGAATGGAGCGCGCCTATGACGACTGGAAGGC
>CAMYOI010000576.1:0-2982 GCA_947259955.1 uncultured Gammaproteobacteria bacterium | reverse complement strand
AGAAGTTGGCTTGACGGAAGGCAATATCTTTCAGGGCGAACTCACTTTCGATCAGTTGCTCTTCAACCGGCCGATCCCCGGCTATGCCCAGTACCGCAGTCCGATCCGCGGACTCTACATCTGCGGATCGTCTACGCATCCCGGCGGCGGGGTCATGGGTGCGCCCGGGCGCAATGCCGCGATCGAAATCCTGAAGGATGTTTCCCGAAAAACCAGCCACGTGAGCGCCGCCCATGACGTCATATGATGCGCTAGTTATCGGGGCGGGGCACAACGGCATGACCGCCGCGGCCGTTCTTGCGAAAAGCGGACGCCGGGTAGCGGTGATCGAAGCCGCCGGCGAAACCGGCGGCATGGCGCGTACCGTCGAACTGTCGCCCGGTTTCAAAGTATCGCAGGTAGCCCATCTGCTCAACCGGTTGAATGCTGAAGTCGTTCAAGCACTCGAACTGGAAAAACATGGCCTGACACTCAAGAATTCCACGGTGCCGACGGTTTGTCTTTCCGAAACCGGTGAACACCTGGTAATGAAGGGAGCCTACGGCGATGCTGCAGATGGATTGAATACGGCAAATGCAACAGTCTGGCAGGAGTTACGCCGCAGACTCCTGTTTCAGTCCTCCCTGCTGCAGCGTTTCATCAACACGACACCGGTCCAACCGGGTGCGTCAGCCCCGGGCCAGAAATTCCAGGCGGCGAGGACCGCGCTTCAGCTAAAGCTCTCCGGCAAAGAGGAAATGCGCCAGTTTCTTCGCATGATGCTGATGTGTGTGGCCGATGTCGCCGACGAGGATCTCAATGACGACAGGCTGAAGGGCTTGTTGTCGTTCGACGCTACGCATGGGGTTCATCTCGGGCCTCGCTCGCCGACATCTCTGCTGGGACTGTATTATCGTCTGGCCGGCGAAGTAGCCGGTGAACGCGGTGCGCAGATCGTACCCAAGGGCGGCATGGGCTCGGCGATGAAGGCGTTTCATGTTGCCGCCGAGCGCGCTGGCGCAACGTTTCGAACCGGTTGTACGGTACGAAAAATTCTTATCGAGCGCGGGCGGGCTGCCGGCATCGTTGCGGCAGCGGGTGAGGAAATCCGAGCCGGATGCGTGGTCTCCGCGATCAGTCCGGTTACCACTTTTATGCAACTGGTGGGCGCCCGCGAACTCGATACGGGATTCGTCCGCGACATCCGGTCGATCCGCACCCGGGGAAACGTCTCCAAGCTCAATCTCGCGCTGGACCGGCCGCCCGAATTCGACGGACTGCAGCCGAACATGCAAACAGCCAGGATAGTATTTGCGCCCTCGATCGATCAGGTAGAGCAGGGCTTCAACCCATCTAAATATGGCGAAGTAGCGGATGAACCCTGCTTCGAGATGGTTGTCCCGAGCGCATCGGATTCCACCATGGCACCTGCGGGTGCAGCCACCGTTTCCATCTCGATTCAGAATACGCCGTATGATCTGAAGCAGGGATGGAATGCGTCAACCAGACAACGCCTACAGGAGACCATCATACGACAACTGGAACGCCTGGCCCCGGGTATCGGCAAATCCATCGTTGCTTCCGAATTGCTGGCGCCTGTCGATATCGAGGCCGCTTGCCTCGCACCCGGCGGTCATTGGCATCACGGCGAACTTCAGATCGACAGGATGTATGCTTTGCGCCCGGTGTTCGGTGCGGCGGACTACCGAAGTCCCATAGACAACCTGTATATCTGTGGCGCAGGAACTCATCCGGGCGGTGGGATTTGCGGCGCTTCCGGCCTCAATGCCGCGCGGGAAGTGATCGCGGACAACACCGGAAACTGACCATGGCCAACCGCTCCACCTCAGGCATTCCGAACACCCACATCGACCGGGATCAGCGCTTTGCTCTGCAGCAACATTTCCTTATCCCACAACGGCGGACACCGTTTCACGAGCGGATTGCAGCGTTAATGAGCGGCGGCCACTGGTATGACTGGGCAGGCTATGACGCGCCATCGTTCATAGCGGACGAGGAACTCGAGTACTTTGCCATCCGTTCCACGGCCGCGCTGTTTGACATCACGCCCATGATCAAATACCGCATCGAGGGCCCGGATGCGGAAAGCTACCTCAACCGCCTGACATTGAGAGACGTATCCCGACAGAAACCGGGGAAGGTGCGATACACGGCCTGGTGCGATGATGAGGGGTATGTGCTGGACGATGGGACCCTGTTCAGATTCAGCGAGACACGCTTCCGCATGTGCTGCCAGGAACGACACCTTCCCTGGCTAATAGACAGCAGCCTCGGTTACGAAATTACTATCGAAGAAGAGACGGACACCGTGGCGGGCCTGGCCCTGCAGGGACCGACATCGGCGGCAATCCTGATCGATGCCGGGTTTGCCGGCGCTACAAGCCTGAAGCCGTTCGATATCGCTGAATTCGACCACCAGAACGGAACCGTGACCGTGTCACGCACCGGCTTTACCGGCGACCTTGGTTACGAGCTGTGGGCTGAGAACGACCTCGCCGTCTCACTCTGGGACAGGCTCTGGTCTGCGGGCCGGATGCGAGGCATACAAGCGATCGGGCACAACGCTTTGGACCGTACCCGCATCGAAGCCGGCTTCATCGTTGCCAACGGCGATTTCGTTACCAGCGACGCAGCGTTGCGCCCGGATCGTGCTCGCCGGCCCGACGAAATCGGGCTGGACTGGATGGTCGATCTCAACAAGGATCACTTCAACGGTAAGAGAGCGATCGTCAAGGCCAGGCGGAATAACGAGGATCGATTTGTCCTTGTCGGTCTGGACATCGAAGGTAACGAACCGGCCGAACACGCCATCGTCTACCACGCCAAAACACGCGAGGTTGGCCTTGTCAGCGCGGCCATCTGGTCCCCCACCGCGAAGCGCAATATCGCCATTGCCAGCCTGAAACGACCCTATGGTATTGAGCATAAGGATAATCTATGGGTCGAAATCTACGCTTTCCGCGAGTTGCAATATCACAAACT
>CAMYOI010000575.1 GCA_947259955.1 uncultured Gammaproteobacteria bacterium | reverse complement strand
CGTATGAACAAAGGGGACAGATCTATTTTTGCGTAAAAAGGGGGCAGGTTTGTTTATACGCCAGTCACTTCGCTTTTAACGGAAACTGTTCGGGATGTTTGATAGATTGAATGCCAAGATCAACATCCAAGTCCGGCCAGAAGAAGTGACCTGGCGTCGGTTCCTCTACATTTAGGGCAAAAAGGGGACGAATTTATTTTTCCTTCCGCGGACGGCCGAGGTTCCGGTGTTCCACACGTTGTTGTAACCTTCGCGCTACTTCATCGACGAATCGAGTTCCCCCGGTAAGTTGACCGCGTTGGATTGCTGCCCGAATCAACGTTCGTTCTGCCCGGTCGGTCCCTTGCGAGATAAACTCCCGGTACCGACAAATGCGCCGTTTTCCCCCACTCCTAAACCAATAGAAAAATAAATCTGGCCCCTTATTTTCGCGAGAGTAAAAGATCATTGACATATGCGCAGGAACCGTTAGTATCTACATATGTAGATACAAGAATTGATCAGACCAATGCGAACAGAAATCAAGAAATGGGGTAATAGCGCGGCGTTGCGGCTGCCTGCCGCGACCCTTGCGAAAGCCGGACTGGAAGTGAACAGCCCGGTGGAGATCGATGCAGCCGAGGGAAAGCTCGTCGTGAGTGCGGTGGACGTCCCGCAATACAGCCTTGAGGAACTTTTGGCACAGTGCCCACCGAAGAAAATGGTGCTGACCGACGAAGACAAGCGCTGGTTGGGATCTGAGCCGCTCGGTAAGGAAATCTGGTAATGGCACGGAGGTATGTCCCCAAACGTGGACATATCGTCTTCACCGACTTCGATCCCGCCGCTGGCCATGAACAGGCGATGAGGCGTCCAGCCTTGGTGCTATCGCCCGAGCCATTCAACCGAAAGATCAAATTAGCGTTGGTTGCGCCGATTACCAGCCGGATCCGGGGTCACGGGTTTGAAGTCGAACTCGAAGGATCAAAAACCCATGGGGTGGTGCTCTGTCACCAGGTTAATATAATCGATTATCACGCGCGCGGTATTCGTTTTATAGAAAGCGCTCCAGAGTTTATTGTCCAGAATGCGCTGGCAAAAGTAAGAGTTTTGGTTACCTGAGGTTGTCGTTTCTAAAGAATCATTGGCGCCCAATGGAAAAGGGGTCAGTAATGAATGGCACTTGCTTAAGTGTAACTGTTTGAACTGAAACACAAAAAAGCTGGCTCGAGGTGATAAGGTGCGAGTTTGCGAAAACAGTACCGGTCACCCCGGGAGCCAGCTCACATGCATCGTACCTAGCAACTATGGATCGTATGGTGGTAACACAAAACCAGTAACGACTACGACAGCCACCTCGCAGCTCTGTTCATCCTGATCGCGCAACAACGGGTTGCAAATCGGCCAAGACGTATTGAGCCACGCGCCGTTAAACGAAGACCAAAACCCTTCCCATTACTCACTAATCTCAGACCCAGTGCCCGTGCGAACTAACGGGGCAGAGTGGCGGTCCGGTCTTCGATGCCCAGGGCAGGCTGTGGGGAATCCAGAGCCGCACGCACCATCTCGATATCGGCTTTTCCCCGTAGACCCAGAGCGGGCGGCGTGCGCTGCGCGAGCACCAGTTCCTTAACGTCGGGCTCGCCGTTCATTCGGCCGAGCTCGTGTCGTTGCTGAATGAGCAACCCTCCGATATGCCAGTGGAGAGCTGGCCCTTGGCCGATCAATTGAGCAGCGCGCCCAACGCCAGATCCCAGTCGATAACGCCGCCATCGTATTGGGTCACGCAGGTATTGGCATCAATAAACAGGTCTTCGTATCGATTGCGCATACGCTCGGTGATATCGACTGAGGGACACAGAGCGGGTATGTGACCGGCATCAGCAATGAGACGTCCATTGTGATCGTGAAACGTGATCTTGTCGGCGCGATATCTGGTAAAACGGAAGCCCCCTTCGTGCACCAGCCGGTGGTGATGCCGGCATCGCTGTACCAGACTATCCAGACATGTCTCCCCACCCTGGCTCCAGTTACTAATGTGATGACCGTCGATGTAGTGCTTGCGGGTGCAGCCCGGAAATCGACGCCCCCGGTCTTTGGCGCGCAAAGCTCGGCGCACGGCGGGTGGGATGACCCTGGATTTCCCGCCGATATTGAGGGTTTCTCCTCTCCTGTCTTCGGTGACAACACTGATTATGGTGTCACAACACAGGCGCCGCGATGTTTCCGCGGAAACATGCAGCAACACCTAGTACCGATCTCCAGCAGACGATACAGTCTGCCCTTTGGCCAGGTAGCTTTCAGCAATATCGGCCAAGGTATCGGCCCGGCGCTGGTCGAATGGCTCTTTTTCAGGCTTTTCGCTCGCGGCGGACGTTTCCGCGGAAACATCCTGGCCGTCTTGGTCCATCGCGAGCTCAATCGCCTTGAGGATCAAGGCCCCCTTATCGGCGGGCAAACGCGCGTGCAACACCAGGGTGCCGTCCGGCTCGTAAAACACCTGCAGCGAGCGCTCATTGTGCTGGGTTCCGGTATCGTCGTCCTGGCCCCGATTGACCCGTCGACACCGCCTAACCAGGGTCTCCACGTGGTAGGCGGTACCGTGTCGGGCGATCATCAACAGATAGTCTTCGTTGTCAGCGGTTGCCACCCGGGTCAGGGCGCGAACCTTGGAATAGCTGATCTCGCCGCGGGAAAAACTTTCACTGATCCTGGGTAAATCGCCTAGCGCATTGGCGACTCGGACCTTTTCTCTGGCCGCATTCATGCCGATCCCGCATTGCCAGTTCAGCCAGTGCGCGCAAGAACACAAGCCGTCCAGTTGCCACAGGCCTTCCTGATCAAACTCGCGAATCATTTCCAGCAGGCGAAATGTGGCCGCATTGATATAGCCGCAGAGCTCAGTGATCCGTCGGCCCAGCGCCTCCGAACGGCCTAGTCGAGGATGTATATCAGGGGTCGCGTTGGATAGATTGGAACAGGCTGAAGTGGGCATGAGGTGTCCT
>CAMYOI010000574.1 GCA_947259955.1 uncultured Gammaproteobacteria bacterium | reverse complement strand
TCCCCAATTGTTCCTATAACGACAACATTACTTGACTATCGTGCCTCGTACGGTAATCTCGGGGTGTCCGAGAATCCGGAAATCAGCTGAATCCGGGTTATTACCAGAGTTTAATGCAGTAAACTCTGGCATAGCACGGTCTAAACTGACTCAAGTGTACACTGAAGGAGAGTTTCGAATTATGTATATCAAAAAAGACAAGCCAAGGATTCATCCGGCGATACCCGATCTTGCCAAAAACCTGAAGAACGGCAACATCGACCGTCGTGAATTCCTGCGCACAAGCACGCTGCTCGGCCTTTCGGCCGGCGCCGCCTACACAATGGCGAACAATCTGACTGGAATCGTCAATACCGTCGTACCGACGGCGAATGCCCAAACTCCAAAAAAAGGCGGGACGTTCAGGATCTCCATGGAAGTGCAGGAGATGACCGATCCGGCAGTTTTCGACTGGGTGCAGAAGTCCAACGTGGCCCGTCACATCAACGAGTTCCTGACCATCACCGGAACCGACAATGTCACCCGACCCTATCTGGCCGAGAAGTGGGAGGCGTCGGATGATTTGACCGAATGGACCCTCAGCTTGAGAAAGGGCATCAAGTGGCACAACGGTGACGAGTTCACCGCCGAAGACGTGGCGTTCAACTTCAATCGCTGGCTCGATCCCGCAACCGGGTCCTCGAATATCGGTCTGTTTTCCGCCATGGTGGAAGACGTCGATACCGGGGAGAAGAACGACGACGGCACCCCGAAGATGACCAAGCGCGCCATCGACGGCGCGGTGGAGATCGTGGACGATCACACGGTCAAGATCAGGAACAAACAGGCGGTCCTGGCGATTCCGGAAAACCTGTACAACTACCCGACCATGATCGTGCACCGTGGGTTCCAGGGCGATATCGGCAAGGAAAACAACGGCACCGGCCCGTATCAGCTGGCCGATTTTGCGATAGGCGAAAAAGCGATTCTGAAGCGCACCGACAAGCCGTACTGGGGCGGCGAAGTCTACCTGGACGAGATCCACTATTACGACCACGGTTCGGCCTCCTCGGCACAGATGGCGGCGCTGGCTTCCGGCCAGGTCGACTCCATCTACGAGTTCGATATCGGCTCGCTGCAGATGGCGCAGAACATGCCGGGTTACTCCATCTACGAGGCCAAGACCGCACAGACGGCGGTTTGCCGCATGCAGGTCACCCAGAAGCCTTTCGATAACAAAATGCTTCGGCAGGCCATGATGCACGCCATCGACACGTCGATATATCCGAAGTTCGTCTTCCAGGGCCGTGGCGTCAGCGCGGAGCATCACCACGTGGCGCAGATTCATCCGGAGTACTTCCAGCTGCCACCGGTCAAGCAGGACTTCGAGAAGGCCAAGAAGCTCCTGGCGGACGCCGGATATCCGAACGGGGTGGAAGTCACCATCGACGTGGGTAACACCAACGGACCCTGGCAGCAGCACACCTGTGAACTGATGAAGGAGCAGTTGGCCAACATCGGCGTTACCCTGAATTTGAACGTGATCCCATCTTCCAAGTACTGGGAGATCTGGGACAAGACCCCGTTCGGCATTACAGCGTGGACGCACCGTCCGCTTGGCACCATGGTGCTCAGCCTCGGTTACCGCAGCGGCGTGCCGTGGAACGAGAGCATGTATGCCAGCGCGGAATTCGACGCGGCGCTGGACAAAGCGGAGTCCCTGGTGGATGTCGACAAGCGCCGTGCGGCAATGGAAGACGTCGAGCGCATCCTTCAGGACGATGCGGTCATCCTGCAGCCGATCTGGATTCCCAAGTTCTTTGCCGCGAGCGACAAGGTCAAGGGACTGGAAGCGCACCCGACCCAGTATCATCAGTTCCACAAGGTCTGGATCGACGCCTAGCATTTCCAAAAACCAGAGTAGTCGTGAGGCCCGCCCCAGGCGGGCCTTTTTATTTTTGCCGCGAAACGTGGCTTGACGGGTGCCATTCCGGTGAGTTTCCTCCAAGGGCCTGTCGTTCTGGCGCAAGCCGGAATACAGGTATTTCAGCAACCTGTCGGGCGTCGGCCTCTGCCCGGACGGCAGGAGTAGTGACGATTATTTCCCAGGATGGGATTCAATCTGCTATAAATCAGGATGCTCAGGCCCGAATTTTCCGGGTTGATACATATGAGCTGACAAGGGAGAAATACAATAACGTCGGGAGTCGACGAGGCAACGCACTATTCGAACCGTGGGGAGTGGCCTACCTGGATCGTGCTGACATCCAACTACATCGCGTGGGGATTGATAACCTGGAACCATGCCGTTATCCCCGGTTGGATTCTGATATTCGTCGGCGGCTTTGTCGTGTGCGTCCACGGATCACTGCAGCACGAACTGCTTCACGGACACCCTACCCGCAGCCGGTTCCTCAACAAGTCGCTGGTCTGGCTGCCTCTCGGATTGTGGATGCCCTTTACGATCTACCGCGACAGTCACATCGCGCATCACCAGTGTGCGCGGTTGACGGATCCCGCTGAGGATCCTGAATCTTTTTATGTGCCTGCCGAGGATTGGGAACGGTACTCTTGGGTCAGGCGTCTGTTGCTGAAATTCAACAATACGCTGATCGGGCGATTGGCTATCGGCCCCGTCATCGCGGTTGCCGCATTCTGGCACAGACAATTGAAGATGCTGATAAAGGGTGACCGGCGTTATCAATCGGTATGGGCCTGGCATCTCATTGGATGCGGACTGGTCCTGTACTGGGTGGTCGGCGTGTGTGGTATGTCCTTCTGGCAGTACGTCGTTTTCATCGCCTGGCCAGGCTTGAGCTTCACCCTGCTGCGCTCTTATACCGAGCACAGGCCGAGTGAAAACCTGAATCAACGCACCATCATCATCGAGGGTTTTGCTGTTCCTGAACAACAACTTCCACCATGTGCACCATAAAGATCCGGGTCTTGCCTGGTACGAGCTTGGCTCGAGATACAATCAGACCCGTGAACAGGTGCTCGAGGAAAACGGTGGTTTCTATTACCGGAGCTATTTTGATTTGTTTCGCAGATACCTGGTAAAGCCCAAGGACGAGCCGGTATATCCGGCCGCCTGACGCCAAACCGAAGGGCAGCGCCCCTTCCCCCGTTGAGGGGAAATGGCCGGGATGATGAGTGTTTTAGCCTTCCTGCGTTGATTTTCTATGCCAATAACCGCCCGCACATCGAGATAGCACGAAATGGCGCCGGGTCGTCGTCAGAACAAAGATCAATTGACTGGCGCGACCAGTGTATGGAGAATGGCCGCCACAAGAGCTTATATCCATATAAATTATACAAGGAAGCTCTGATTAATTGTGTCATTGCGAGGAGCGTGCCGAAGCTGCGAGCGAAGCGTGGCAGGACGCGGCAATCCAGAAGTTCGTGTAGGACGGCGGTACTGGCTTGCTTCACTTCGTTCGCAATGACGAAATACTGAATTGATCAGGGTTTTTCTAAAATAAACTCAAGCCATCGGAGGAGAGCTTAATGCTGATATTGATCGCGCGCAGACTGGGCTCCATGGTGCTCATCATGTTCGTCGTGTCGGTGATCCTGTTTGGAATTTTTGAATCGGACAAACTGGCGGTGGCGGGCAAAGTCCTGGGCCCGTACTCTTCGATAGAGCAGCGTGAGTTGTGGCTGGACCAAAATGGATACAACCAGTCGTTCTGGACGCGCTACGTGATCTGGGCGGGCAACGCCGTACGGGGTGACTTCGGGCAGTCGTTGCAGCTCAAAGTGCCCGTATCCGAGGT
>CAMYOI010000573.1 GCA_947259955.1 uncultured Gammaproteobacteria bacterium | reverse complement strand
TGCCGGCCTGACGCCATTTTTCAAAGGCGGCTTTCACCTCTCTGTCCGCCGCCATCAGGGCCTCATCGGGCGTCATTTTACCCTTGGCTACTTCCGCGAACATATTCGAAACCACCCAGGTGCTGAATATTTCATCGATTGCAGCATGCGCGTAACCGGGATAACCCAGACTTGTGGTCCATTCCGATACATCTTCGAGCACCCTGTATTTGTCGCTGGGACTGGCCGTTGGATCTTCCGCAATCAGCTGTTTGACGTCAGGAACTGATTCTGGAAAGCAAGGAAAGTTGTAAAACTTGCTTGCCAGAAAAGCTTTACGAAAATCCCCCACGTAGTCCACCAGAAACTGTTTGGCGCCTTCGATGTTCTTTGAAAATTTCCAAATCACGTACAAATCCATCAAGTGGATGAGGCCGATTTGACGCACCGGCCCCGACGCCGCCTTGGAAAGCAAAATGCGGTCCGCTATGGGAATGTTCTGGGACTCGCCCGCGCGGGTTATGGAGATCGCGTTTAATGCCAGCGAACCGCCTCCAGCCAGCATCAACCGGTTGTTGGAAGAAGGATCCCAGGTAAATACCTCATCCGTCATGGCTTCGTCGTATAACGCTTTGACAAATTTGATTGACTCCCTGGTCTGAGGGGATTTGATCACGGGTTCACCGTGTTCATTCTGTACCGACGCTCCAAAGGTGTGCATTATTGACCTTAACGCCATGTTTGAATCCAGCTCCGGCGCCAGTCCTATACCAACCGGCACGCCGTGTTTCTGTTTGATTTTCGCACCACCAGAGCGGATTTCGTCCCATGACGACGGGGTCATGCCAACGTCGTCCCATAGGTCTTGTCGATAGTTCACTGGATCGGGAACGTAACTGCATGAGAAGCCAAAGTACTTTCTCGTTTTTGGATTGAATGTGCTTTTGATCGCGAGATCTATCGGCTGCCCATATTTGCGCTTGCATTCTTCGTATATTTCAGCGTGGTCAATCGTATGGTCTTCGAAAGTCGGTGAGGGCCTCAAGAACATGAACAGGTCATGGCCCTTCCCCGCTGCGATTTCCGCGGCGGCTCGACTGTTAAGGCTCGTCATGCCGACGTTATCCACAATCACTTCCGTATCGTGCTGTTCGCCCCACTTTTTTGTGTATACGTTATTGAACCATTTGTCATATGCGGGCACGAAGTGATTCCATTGCAAAATCTTAAGCGTCTTTCGTCGACCGTGCGCGTAGCGCGGCACCATGAAACTGGCTGGTGCACTGGCTGCCAACGCGGAAGACCCGACCGTTTTGAGGAAGCTGCGGCGTGAATGTAGTTTGGTTCGTTCCCCAGTTTTGGTTTTACGATTGTTCATATCAAATATCTCACCCAAGCTTGGCGACCGTTATGCAATTTCCCGAGCCGGCGCCATGAACGTCCGGTTTCCCAACCACTGAGTGAGTTCTTTCGGCGGCATCGGTTTACTGAAGAAGAACCCTTGAGCTTCATCACAGCGGTGTCGATGTAAGAATTCCAGCTGCCCCTGGTGTTCGACACCTTCCGCAACCACCTTCAGTCGTAGATTGTGCCCAAGTTCTATGGTGGACTTGACGATAAGTGCGTCACCCGGATCCTCGAGTATATCCAAGGTGAACGATTTATCGATCTTTAACGTATCTACGGGCAGATGTTTGAGCAGGCTCAGCGAGGAGTATCCCTTACCGAAGTCGTCGATCGATATTTCCAGGCCCAACTGCTTGAGTTCTGAAAGCAAGCCGGCGCCAACCTCGATGTTTTCGATAAGCAGGCTCTCGGTCACCTCCAGCTCCAGGTAGCGGGCATCCAGTCCCGTCTCGGCTAATATGTTGACAATCGCCGTGACCAGTTCTTCGTTGAACTGCGCCGCCGATATATTGATCGAGATGTTTAAATCCGGGAAACCATTTTCATGCCAGTACTGCGTTTGTTTGCATGCGGTTGACAGCACAAACTTGCCGATCGGTATGATCAATCCGGTCTCTTCAGCGACTGAAATAAACCGGTCCGGCGTAATCAGGCCATGCTCCGGGTGATCCCAACGAATCAGGGCCTCAACTCCGACTGTATTTCCATCTCTGATATCGACTCTGGGCTGATATACCAAGTGAAACTGGTTATCCGCCACGGCGTTGTGTAACTGTGTTTCCAGGGACAATCTGGACTGGACTTGTTCGTAAATGGCGGGGGAGTAGAACTGGTACTGATTTCGGCCCGAGTTCTTCGCTTTATACATGGCTGCGTCAGCATGCTGCATGAGCTCTTCCGTCGTTTCGCCGTCGCGCGGACATACACTTATACCAATACTGCATGTCGTATAGAGCTCTTTTCCGTTGATGAGAAAGCGTTTAGCAATGACATCGTTGATGCGACCCGCGACCGCTCCAGCGTCTTCCACTTCGTGTAAACCGCCCAGCAAAATGATAAATTCGTCTCCCCCCAGGCGCGCGATCGTATTTCTATCCACCATTGGCAGCTCTGATTCACTCAGGTCGAGATCCTCGAAGTTGATTCTGTCGCTCTGGCGAACACAACGTTGCAGCCTTTCGCTTACCTGCCGAAGCAGTTCATCTCCGGCGCTGTGACCAACCGTATCGTTAACTTTTTTGAAGTGATCCAGGTCCAGAAAAAGGATCGCCGCATATCGATCCTGCAGGGATAGCGGGGATAAAGCATTTTTCCCATGCTCACTCAGGAGGGTTCGGTTGGGCAGCCCGGTAACTTCATCGTAGTAGGCTAGATGGCGTATTTTCTGTTCTGTTTCCTTTCTTTCAGATATGTCCTGAATGGTGCCGACGACTCGGTTCTTGCGTCCGGAAAGATCGTATCCAACGACGATTTCGTGCTGGACTATGCGTTCCAACCCGTCCCGGCGCTTTATTCCGGTTTCCAAACTGAAACTTTCATTGACGCGAATTGCTTTGTTGAGCTTTTTCTCAAAGGTTGCGCGGTCATTTGGATCGATGTAT
>CAMYOI010000572.1 GCA_947259955.1 uncultured Gammaproteobacteria bacterium | reverse complement strand
AATCTTTTGCGATAGTTCCGATCGCCGATTCCTTGACAAGGTGATTGAATGAGAGGATGGTGGGTTTGTCTATCGATCGACCCCGAATGTTAACGTTGTTTACAAAAGGGGTAATCCGAGCGGTCTGGCAGTTCTAACAATAGACCCATAGCCTTCCTGAGTCGACCTTAGATAACCTTAACCAAATAGTTAAGGTTTGATGGGCTGTTTCGGTGAAGGTTTTCATCTTCGCTCTCTGGTAATCACCAGACTCATAGCCCTCAATATAAATAACCAATAAGGCTGCATCAGCAGTTTTGAGGAGGACGTCATGAAAGCATTAAAAACAAGTATTCTCGCGGTTGTATTTTGCACTCTCTCAATGGGAGCTGCGGCGCAGCGTAACTGGCCCGAAGCTATCCCGATTCCCATCGGATTCGAAGCGGAGGGCATCGAACTGGGCAAGGGGCACGAATTTTTTGTGGGCGGCTTTTCCTTTTCCAGCGTTTTCGGCCCGGCGTTTTTCGGAATTGATCACGAGCTGTCCGCGTTCGCCGGCGCCATCTACAAGGGGAACCTGCGCACTGGAGAAGTCGCTATTCTGGTCCATCCGACAGGCAAACCGGTCAGCGGCTTGTCCTACGACTCCCGCACCGATTATCTCTACGCCGCGACAGGCTCCGGCGACTTAGCCAGCGGATTTATTGCTCAAGGCGTCATCATCTATGACGCCAGCAGCGGCCACCTCATCATGGAGATTGGGTTCGGCGATGGCATTGTTATCAACGATGTCCTGGTCACCCGCAGGGCCGTGTATTTCACGGACTCGATCAATCCCAACTTGTGGAAGCTACCCCTTGGGAAGGGCGGGCGCCTTCCCTCGGCCCCTGCGGCCGAAATGATCTTCATGCCTGGCTTCGTGATGGATTTCACTGGTTTCAACGCCAACGGTCTCGTCGGAAAGTTTGACGGCAAACAACTCGTGGTCGTGAATATTTCCACCGGAGTGCTTTACCGGGTGGACACGGCAACCGGTGTCGCATCTCCCCTCGAGATCGAAGGCGCTGAGCAACTGTTTCCGAACGGCGACGGGCTCTACTTGGACGGCCGAACTCTTTACATTATGCAGAACTTCTCCAACAAGATCGCTGTGGTCCAACTCTCGGGAGACCTCAGCGGAGGCGAGTTCATCAGGAATATTGGCGAGGGTCCAGACACTCCGTTGGACATCGCCACGACCATCATCGGTTTCCGCGACAGCATCTATGCCATCAATACGCATTTCTTTGAAATCTTCAGCGATCCAACCATGGTCCAGACGGAAGTTGTGAGACTGAGGAAGTAAATGCCTTCCCCTTTCGGTCGATGCGCCCAGGAGCCTGCCGGATGTTGATCTGTCGCAGGAAAAAGCAAGGACAGCCACGACTCTAGAGTCGTTAAGCTGGCACTTGTTGGAGGCGAGAGTAAGCCAACTGGACCTAATTGGGACTGGAGAGCGAACCCAACCGCTTCTGAGCGGAGGTATCGCGTTCTTTAACAGGTAGGCAATCCCGGGCGGTATAACAGCCGCCCGGGGTTAGCTAGGCAGGGAAAAGGTATGAATGCTCCGTTGAGGTCATTGGTGTCATTGGTGTTATGTACGGTGCTTGTTGTGGCCAATGCCACCTTGGCAGGCGCTACGACATCCGCTGGCTCAGATCCAAGTTCGGCCGATATCCGAATCGAGATGAATGACGGCTCGCTAACGCTCACAACTCATGACGCTCCCTTGCATGAAGTCATGCGTGAGATAGGAGAACTAGCGGGTTTCAAAACCATCCTGGTCGAAGACTTTATCGAACCCCCGCTGGTGAATGTGTCGTTCGACAATATACCCATTCATGAGGCCGTTGAGCGTCTTGTCGGTGACACGAACCGCATCATCTTTTACGCGCCCGCCGGGAATCGAGCTGGGCATCGTGTCATATCGCAAGTATGGTTGTTGGGATCGAGCGGTGCGCCGGGCGATGATGAAGCAGGTGATGGAGAGATTATTGTTCTTGCTGAGGACCTACAGCATAATGAAGGCAAGATTCGCAGCGAGGCGGTTCTTCGTTGGTCGAACCAAGCGGTTCTAGAGCTGTCGAAAAAAGACGACAAAAGGGATGTGCTGGCCAGGTTGATCCGGATGCTTCAGGAAGACCAAGAGGCGCTTGTGCGAGCCCGGGCAGCCAACGCTCTTGGAGCATTGCGAGACGAAGGAGCCGTCCTTGCGCTCGAATCCGCGCTGTTGGACAGGCATTCTTCGGTCCGCTCACAGGCAATCAACGCTCTCGGTCAGATCGGGGGTGAACGGGCGACAATAATTCTGGGAAATATCCTGCTATACGGCAGCGCAGATAAAACAGAACGGGTCATGGCAGCTCAGGCCCTATGGAAGCACGACTCCGAGGTTGCGCGGCGTTATCTGCGTACGGGCGCTTATGATACGGATGAACAAGTGCGGTTAGCGTCTAGCAAGGCACCATCATCCCCTAAAGAACGTGCCGCGAATGACCAGCTTGGCGACGCGGAGACCCAGTAACACGTTTGTCATTTACCAACCAGGGTGGTGCGCGCTGTAGGACTCATTACCGAGACGGCACGACACTTTGTGATGGCCGAACCACTGGGTCAGTAGTAACAGTTAACAGCTGTCCATCGCTTTCAGACAGAATGTCTGCTTCGGACACCTAAAGCGGGCGAAGATATCTGTTAATTTTCAACCACCAACATCATGTTTTTGACCTCACTGCTGACTTACTGAGAAATTCCTCGAGTGACTGCTCTGGGCAAGGTCCGGCCGATTAAGCGCCATTCTTGGAACGGGCGGCTTTACGCCGGTAAGCGGCCGGACTATTGCCTGAAAATTCAGAGATTCTATGCCCGCTGAATACTCATATCAGCCATTGTGCGTCCAGCGAAGGCTGGCGCGTTCAGTGGGAGTTAGTCCCACCGGGGTAATAGTCGGAGCCCCGTAGCTTGGGTAGCAGGATTGC